>PDSI01000077.1 GCA_002748415.1 Micrococcales bacterium
CTCAGCCCGCTGTCCGCTTCGGTGATGGTGGCGACCAGCCGGGTCTCCTCCTGGTCGCGGACCGCGGTCAGCATCGAGATGCTGAGCCGGGGTTGCTGGTCGGTCGGGGACTGGTCCGCCTGCTCGCTCATGACTGCTGCCCCACCACCGGCACCAGCGCGATCTGCGCGTCGTTGGCCACCGCCGCCAACAGGCCGGGCACGGATTCCTGCGGAACCAGCACGGTGATGGTGCTGGAACTGCCGCCGCCGAACCGGGCGGCGTCCGCCTTGATCTGCCGGACGATGGCCGACTCCACCACC
The DNA here is from genome assembly GCA_002748415.1 of Micrococcales bacterium. Lineage (GTDB taxonomy): Bacteria > Actinomycetota > Actinomycetes > Actinomycetales > CAWJMD01. Next base: position 303 of record PDSI01000077.1, read on the forward strand.
GCTTCCGGTTGCTCGTAGGCGCCTGGGGCACTGGAGTCGGCCACCGACACCCAGATGTCGACCACATCACCGGGGCGCATTCCTTCGGCCGAGCCGCCGGTGACCGGCAGATTCAAGGGCCGCAGCCGCACGTCCTCGGCCGAACCCAGCGCCTGGGTGGGCAGCAACTCACCTTCCCGGACGGTCTGCACCACGATGCTACCGGCGGGGGGCACCTGGGTGGCCGGCAGGTACCGCTCGGCGGCGTCGCCGAGGTTCACGTGCACGCTGCGCAGGTCCGCTTCCTGCACGGTGGTTCCGGGGGTGAGGGTGTGCACCGCGGTCAGGTACAGCTCGGTGTCGGAGTTCGCCGCCACCACCCTGGCTCCCAGGACCACCGAGGCCGCGACCAGCACCAGCCCGATGAGCAGCCGGGGGTCCCGCCACGAGGGTGCCCGCAACCTGGTCGCAGCGGGCGATGGACCGGGCGAATCAGCGGTCCTCTTCGGGGGTGCGCTGGCTGGCATCGAGGCTCCGTTCCGGATGACGTCCGCCGCGGTGGCGGCCGGTTGTGGTCGGTGACAGTAGGGTGCAGCCCGCGGGCCGGCCGGGACCACAGTTATCCACAGGCTGACCCCGGAAGCGGCACCGGACTCACTCGCCGTGACACACTGAATCGGTGGCCCCGCCAACAAACAGGGCCAAACCGCTCACGCTGGTGGAGGTTGCCGTGCCGTCTCGATTCCTGACCCTCAGCGACGTCGCAGAAGTCCTGAATGTCTCTGCGGCGCAAGCGTATGCGCTGGTGCGCAGCGGTGAGCTACCGGCCATCAAGGTCGGCGGGCGCGGGCAGTGGCGCATCGAGGAGTCGAAGCTCGAGGAGTACATCCAGGCCGGGTACGAGCGCACCAAGGCCGGTATCGAGGCGGGCAATCTCAGTATCGACGCGTAGCGCTCGCCGGCCCTACGGCCGGTTCTGCTCGCGGACGTAGACCACACTCAGCCCGTCGAAGGGGACGGTGACCATCGCCCGCACGGCATCGCCGCGGCGGTATTCGTCCACCGCGTGCTCGGCCAGGTCGAAGTGGTCCTTGCCGACGCCGTCGATGGTGCCGGTCAGCTCCCCCGGTAGTCCCCGGGTGTAGACGGCCACGGGTACCCGGTCCCTGGCCAGCCGGCGCAGCACATGGCCCAGACCGAGCCGGCGTGCCGTCGTGCCGCCCAGGTCCCCGCTGCGCTGCGGCAACCGGCGGACCGCGCGGACCGCTGCGGTCGGCACGAGGGCGTCCCCGGCCGGGGTGCGTAGCACGAGCCATTGCGGTGCCGCTTGCAGGCACCGCCCGGTGACCTGCGCCCACGGTTGCGGCCCCAGCACCAGATGCACGTCCGCCGAGGTGGCCAGGCACCGCTCCACCCAGCAGATCTCGGACCGCCCGGCCCTGGCCAGATCGGCCACCTCGGCCCATAAATCGGCTCGCTCACCGGCCTGCACCTGACCGGCGAGGTCATCGAAGAGGCTGTCCCAGCGCATGAGGCACGACGGTAGGCCGCGAGGGATCAGACCGCAGCCGAACACGGCAAGGTCATCCGTCCTGCGCAGTGCGTGACCGGGGCCACCGGACCGCAGTAGCGCCAGCCCCCGGCACTGGCTGCGCCCGATCAGCCGAACCTACTCTCGTCAAACAACACCAAACAGCAGCTAAGAGCACTGAAGAACCGCAATACGCGGCAAGGGGGATCACACCGTGGCATATCGGACCACTGGGCACCACACAGGCCCGGTCCCGGCGGGCAGCGTCGAAACCGGTGTCCGGGCGACCGCCGTGCTGGCCGCGAGCGCGGTCATCGCCGGCACCGGGCTGGCCCTGGCCCGGGTGGCCGTCGCCGACCTGTCCTCGTGGTCGGCTGTGACCCCTGGCGTGGACGCGGTGGTGAGCACGGCGGCCGCCGTCCTCGGCGCCGGCGTCTGCGCCTGGCTGGCGGCCGGGGTGATGATCACCGTGGTGCAGGCACTGACCGGCCGGCTGCACCGCCCGGCCGCGCTGCCCGCGACGCTGCGCCGCCTGGTCGTGTGGCTGGTGGGCGTGGGCATCGCGGTCAGTGCCGCCGCCCCGGCGGCGGCCACCGTGCGCGATCCCGGCATCGCCACCGCCGGCAGCGTTGCCGCAGAGAGCTTCTCGCCAGTGGACCTGGGCTGGTCGCCGAGCAACGATGAGCCGGCCCGGCCCGCGACGGCAGCCACGAGTCCCCGCGCGACACCAGCGACACCGGACCGGGCCGCTCAGGTTCCCCACCAGGCCGGCAGTGTGCGCGTGGTCAGTGGGGACACGCTGTGGGACATCGCCGCGCAGACGCTGCCCAAGAATGCCTCCGACGCGCAGATCACCGAACAGTGGCACCGCTGGTACGAGGCCAACCGGGACGTCATCGGATCCGACCCGGACCTCATCCTGCCCGGACAGGTGCTGCACCCGCCCGGCTGAGCCGGATACCGCAACCAGCCCCACGCCCCCGGCACGCCAGCCCCCGAACACCGGAGTCCGCCATGTCCGTCGCCACCGAATCGATCAGCGCGCCGACCCCGCTCGCCACCGCCCCGGCTCCGCCCAATACGGCGGCCCCCACCCGCACGCTCGCCACCCCGGCGGCCGCGGTGCGCCGCCCGGCCAGGTACGGGCCGCCGGCGATGACCGCCCGCGCCACCGACCTGTCCGAACTGGAAGACCCGCACCCGGTGGCCCAACGGCTGGCCCGAGCGGTGGTGGAGGCACTGGGCGGCATGCGCCCGGCCGCTCACCTGTCGCGGTGGCTCAGCCACGACCTGGACCAGGAAATGCGGCGCCGGTGCGCCCGGCGAAGCGGGGCACCGGCCGGCACGATCCGGCCGCTGGTGCTGGTGCGCCGGGTCACGGTGTGCCGCCCGGTGGCCGAAGTGGCGGAGTGCTCCGCCGTCGTGCAGTGCGGGGGCCGGGTGCGGGCCGTCGCGCTGCGCCTGGAGGCCACCTACAACGGCTGGCTGGTCACCGCGCTGCAGGTGGG
>PDSI01000130.1 GCA_002748415.1 Micrococcales bacterium
CGGTGACGCAGGTCGGCGACGGCGTGCGCGCCCGCCGACCCGCCGGCGCCTTCGGCGACGGCGTCGATGCCGCCGGCCGCCACCTGGGCCAGGTCGGTGACAGCGACTTCACCCACCCTGGACCATCCCTGCCGCGGCGCGGAGATGCCTGCCCACGGGGCTTGGACCTGTTGGGGAGGGACCGGCAGCGTTTGCCGGTCCGGCCGGGCCAGCCGGTCCAGCAGCGCCGCGAGTGGGACGACGACGTCGAGTTGCGCGGGCTCGGCCAGCAGGCTGACCCGCATGCCGGTGACCATCGGCGCGTCCATGATCCCGACGGTCATCGCCAAGGTTCGCTCAGCGGCCATGATCCGCACGCTTCCGTCACGGTTGACGCTGGCCGCTCTGGTGAGAAAGGTGCGCAGGTCGGCGAGTGCGAGGTCGTCCGACAACCGCAGCACGGCATCGGTCATGAGCTTGTCACTGCCATGGACTCATCACTTCGCTGGGCCGCGGCTTCGCAGCGGGATGGGTTCGTCCAGCCAGGAGGACATCTCCTGCCGTTCGGACTCGGTCAGCCGCTGCGGCCGCCCGGTCTTCGGGTCGACGTGCACCATCGTGGTGAGAGCCCGGGCATACACGACGGGCCGCTCGCCGTCGTCGTCGAGCACTTCGTAACACATGTCGTAGCTTGCTCCGCCGACCGTACTGACCCAGACGTCGATCGGCACCGGCGCCGACCGGAAACTCAGCGGTGCCAGGTAGTCGATCTGCTGATGCGCCACCACACGCGGGTAGCGCATGAGATGGTCCGCCGGGGTATCCGGGTGATGGTAGATCAACTGGACCCGGGCATCCTCGATCAGCCGCAAGAACTGCACGTTGTTGACGTGTCCGAACGCGTCCATGTCTGACCAGCGCAGCGGAATCAGGGTGCGATGTCGTGGCATGTGACCCAGTGTGCCGCACTCAGCTCGTGGCGGCACCGATCGCCTTACGGATCCGCTGCACCGAGACCGGCCCGCGGGTACCCAGGCCCTGCGCGAACTGGTTGACACGCAATTCCTCCAACATCCACCGCACCGGGGCCAGCGCCAGCCGTTGCCCGGCGCCATCGGCCCCGGCCAGCGCCGAGCGGTAGAGCTCGGTGGCGACGTGCACGTCGTACCGGCCGCGGGCGTCGCGTCCCGGGTTGTCCGACAACGCGTTCACCCGGTGAGTGATGCCACGCACGTAGCGCACCACGTCAGGCAGCCGCTGCACACCCGCGTCGGTGACGAACCCTGGGCACACCAACGCATCGAGGTGCGCCTTCGCGTCGGTGGTGGCGTCCAGCACGGCAAGCGAGCGGTGCCGGGCCAAGGCCGCCTCGGCCTCGCGGGCCGCGGCCAGGACGCGGGCCACCACCACGATCGTGTCCCGGCAGCGGGTGCCTGCCTGGTCGCGGATCGCGACCAGCAGCCGGTCGGCCTCGGCGCGCTGCCAGGGGATACCGTGCTCGCTCACCAGCTGATCGACGACGGCGTGCAACACGTCGGCCCGCAGTTCCTGCTGGCCGGCGTGCGGGGCGCGGGCCAAGGCAAGCGTGTCGGCCTGGGACAGCCCGTCGGTGACAGCGCGCCCCGGTGGAGTCCAGCCCTGGTCCTCGAGTTCGGCGAGCAGGGTGTGCCGCACCCCGGCCGGCATCGCCTCGCGTTGTGCCGGGTGATCGGCCAGGACGAGCAGGTCGACCCGCCGGTGCTCGGGCTGCCACACCAGCGCCGGGTAACCGGTGATGTCCCCGGCGGTGTCACCGGCGCTGAACGTGCGAGGGATTCCCGTACTGGGGAAGGCTCGGATGCCGGTGCGGTTCAGGCCCTTGCCAGTGGCGATCTCGTTGATCGCAGCGGTCACCGCACCGGCCGCGGACCGGCCGACCTGCCGGGGGTCGCGGCCCTCGCTCACCACCTGCCCTGCGGTGTCGGTCACGGCCACCCGGACGCGCAGATGATCGGGCACCTTCTGCCAGTCGAAGTCCTCGGGCCCGACCCTCGTCCCACGCAGTTCGGTGAGCGCGGCGGCCAATGCGGGACCGATCGATCCGGTGTCCGGGTTCAGCTGGGCGGCAACCATTCTGGCGGTGTCGGGGGCTGGGGCGAAGTGTTTGCGCTGCGCCTTGGGCAGCGACCGGATCAGCGCCTCGACCAGGTCGGCACGCAGACCGGGAACCTGCCAGTCGAAGACTTCGGTAGGAACCTGGTTGAGCACCTGGGCCGGTACCTGAACGGTGACACCGTCGCGGTGATGCCCGGGGTCGAAGTGGTAGGCGACGGACACGTCGAACCCGCCGACCGACCAGGACCGGGGGTAGGCGTCCGGGTCCACCTCCGCAGCATGCTCGGCGTACAGCTGCTCGTCGGTGAGGGTGAGCGCGTCGAGGTGGTCGCGGCGCCGCCGTTTCCACCAGGCGTCGAAGTGGGCGGCGGAGGTGACGCCGGCCGGGATCCTGGCGTCGTAGAAGGCGAACAGTGCGTCGTCGTCGATCACCAGGTCGCGGCGGCGGGCGCGGTGCTGCAGCTCTTCGGCCTGCTCGATGAGCCGGGTGTTGATGTCCAGGAAGCGGTGCCGCGACTTCCATTCCCGCTGAACCAGCGCGTGCCGGATGAACATCTCTCTTGCGGTGGCCGGGTCTCGCCGGGACAGCGGGATCACCCGGCCGGCGAGTAGTGGAACCCCGTACAAGGTGACGCTCATCGTGGCCACGGCGGCGCCACGCCGGGCCGACCACACCGGTTCCGCGTAGGAGCGGGTGACCAGGTGCCCGGCCGCTTCTTCCACCCAGGCCGGGTCGATGCCGGCGACCGTGCGCGCCCACAGCCGTGAGGTTTCCACCAGTTCGGCGGCCATGACGAACTCCGGTGGACGACGGGCCAACCCGGAGCCGGGGAAGATTGCGAACCGGGTTCCCCTGGCGCCCAAATACTCTCGCTGCCGCTGCCGGCCGCCCGTGGCCCTGCGGCGGCGGCCTTGATCCTCGCGGTCGTCGCGGGCACCGATCTGGGACAACAAGCCCA
>PDSI01000032.1 GCA_002748415.1 Micrococcales bacterium
GGCATTTTTCTAGTGTTTTCCATCCGGCGACTCCCTGGCAAGGTCTGGACGGTGTGTCGCCGGTCTCGGGCCTGACCGCATGTCGGTCACGTGCTCGTGGGGCACGACAATGACTTCCGGTGGGGTCCGGTCGGGTTCCTCCCGGGCACTTGTGTCGCTCGGCGCGGCCGGTGCGGCAGCCAGCCCACGGGCATGCCCGGGGTCGAGCCGGACCGAGCGGGGTTGCCCACGATTGTTCGCGATGAGCACGGCGATCCAGGGCAAGAAAACAGCCCCGGCCAGCATCACCCACCGCAGCCAACCGCCGGCCAGGAACGCCAACAGCAGGCACATCATGCGCACGCCCATCATCGCCAGGTACTGGACCTCGCGATGTTGGCGATCCGCGGTGTTGGAGCGCGGCACTGAGGTGACGCTGTGCGTGCCACCAGGGCTGCTGGAGGGCATGCCTTCACAGTACGTCCGGTGACCCGGCTGAGGCGAGCGCCGGCCCTCGTTTGCACCAGCCGCGCGTCCTTGGCGGTACGGTCGCCGCATGAACTTCACCGATCAGCAAGTCGTCGCCGGTCAGTCCGCCGAGCAGCCCGGCCCTGCCGCCGCGGCAGGCGTGGCCGTGGTCACCGGAGGCAACCGGGGAATCGGCGCCGCCATCGTCCGGCGGCTGGTGCACGACGGGTTCCGGGTGGCCGCTACCTCCCGTCTCGGCACCGAGGCACCCGCCGGGGCACTCGCGGTGCCGATGGAGGTGACGGACGGCCAGTCGGTGAGTGCGGCCTTCGAACGCATCCACCAGGAACTGGGCCAGGTCAGCGTGTTGGTGGCCAACGCGGGCATCACCAAGGACACACTGTTGATGCGGATGAGCGAGGAGGACTTCGCCGGTGTCCTGGACGTCAACCTCGGTGGCGCGTTTCGCTGTGCGAAAGCGGCCGCCAAACCGATGATGCGGGCCCGCAGCGGGCGAATCATCCTGATCTCTTCCGTCGTGGCGCTGTACGGTTCGGCCGGTCAGGTCAACTACACCTCCAGCAAGGCCGCGATGATCGGCATGGCCAGGTCCCTGACCCGCGAACTGGGCGGGCGAGGTATCACCGCCAACGTGGTGGCACCCGGGTTCATCAACACCTCGATGACCGCGCAGATCGACCCCGCGGCGCAGGAGAAGTACCTCGGCGCCATCCCGTCCGGGCGATTCGCCGAACCGGAGGAGGTCGCCGGGGTAGTAGCCTTCCTGGCTGGGCCGGATGCGAGCTACATCAGTGGCGCCGTCATTCCGGTGGACGGCGGACTGGGAATGGGGCATTGACCCTGGCCCATCGGGTGACCGCCTGCAGGCGGCAGAGGGATGAGGAGAAAAGCAGAACATGGGCATACTGGCCGACAAGTCGGTCTTGGTGACGGGGGTCCTCACCGACGCATCCATCGCCTTCCACGTCGCCAAGATCGCGCAAGAACAGGGTGCCCACGTGGTGCTGTCCTCGTTCGGCCGGCAAATGAAGATCACCCAGGTCATCGCCAAACGGTTACCCAGCCCGGCACCGGTGGTCGAGCTCGATGTCGGCGACGAGGACGATCTGGCGCAGCTGGCCACCCGCGTGGGCCAGCACACCGATCAGCTGCACGGTGTCGTGCACTCCATCGGTTTCGCCCCGCCGGGCGCGTTCGACTTCCTGGGTGCTGCGTGGGAGGACGTGGCCACCGCGGTGCAGATCTCCGCGTTCTCGCTGAAGTCGTTGGCGATGGCGGCCAAACCACTGCTGCACCCCGGCTCCGGCATCGTGGGGCTCACCTTCGATGCCAATGTCGCCTGGCCGGCCTACGACTGGATGGGAGTGGCCAAGGCGGCGCTCGAATCGACCTCCCGGTACCTGGCCAGGGACCTGGGCCCGGACGGCATCCGCAGCAACCTGGTCGCGGCCGGACCGTTGCGTACCACCGCAGCCAAGTCCATTCCGGACTTCAAGCTCTTCGAGCGGTGGCACGAGCGGGCCCCGGCCGGCTGGGACGTCAACGACCCGGCACCGGCCGCCAAGGCGTGCGTCGCGTTGTTGTCTGACTGGTTCCCGGCGACGACGGGTGAGATCGTGCATGTCGACGGTGGTTTTCACGCGATGGGTGGTTGAGCGATGGCCGACGCGGCGACCGGACAGCAGGGTGCGGACCGCACCCTGGTGGTGATGCGGCACGCCCGGGCCGCCACTGGCGGAGTCCACGACCGGGACCGGGAGTTGACCTCGGCCGGGGTCCGGGACGCTCAACAGGCCGGTTCCTGGCTGGCCACCAACGGTGTCGTCCCAGACCTGGTGCTGTGTTCGCAGGCGACCCGGACCCGGCAGACGGCGGCCGCCGTGCGGGACGGGCTGCTGGCGGCGGATGCGAGTGTGCCGCCCGTCGTGGCTCGCGATGAGATCTATCACGGTGGAATCGACGAGCTGATGCAGGTGCTGGCGCAGACGCCCGCCACGGGCGGCAGTCGCGACGTCGGCACCGTGATGCTGATCGGCCACGAGCCAACCATGTCGGCGCTGTCGGCCTACCTGTGCGGGCAAGGCGTGAGCTTCCCACCCGCCGGGATGACGGTGTTGACCACGAGAGCCCCATGGCCGGCA
>PDSI01000213.1 GCA_002748415.1 Micrococcales bacterium
TGGAGCTACACAAGTGGGCGGCGCGGCAAGCGGAGCTCGCCGCGCCGCCCTCCCACCCGTAGGCTGACGCCATGGCTGACGAATCCCGTCTCCAGCCGCGCACGGACCGCGCCGGGCACGACAACGCCGGGCACCTGGTGTCGCCCGCGGCGGCCCACCGGATGTAGTGCCCGCATGCTGTGCGACTACTTCGACGCAGGCGTGTGCGGCTCGTGCACGCTGATGGGGCAGCCGTACCCAACCCAGGTGCTGGCCAAACAGGCCCGTTGCCAACAGGTCTTGTCCAGGGCCGGGGTGTCGGTGACCTGGAAGGACCCGGTGACCGGGCCGGAATCCGGGTTCCGCAACAAGGCCAAGCTGGCCATCGGCGGCAAACGCGGGGCCGTCACCGTCGGTATCACCGATCAGTCCGGTCACGGTGTGGATCTACGCCACTGCGGCCTGTACGAGCCGGATCTGGCGCAGGCCGTTCCGGCCGTCGCGAAGCTGGTCAACGAGCTCAAGATGGTGCCCTACGACATCACCGGCCGGCGAGGCGAACTCAAGTTCGTGCTGCTGACCAGCTCCCCGACCGGGGAATTGATGGTGCGGTTCGTGGCGCGGTCGCGTGCCGATGAAGCGCTGCTGCGCTCCCGGCTGCCCCGCATCCGCAAGCGCATTCCCGGTGCGCGGGTGGTCACGCTCAACGTGCAACCGCAGCACAAGGCGGTTCTGGAAGGCGATCAGGAGTTCGTCCTGTCGCAGGAGTCGGCATTACCGTTCCCGATCAACGACGTCGAGTTGCAGCTGCACCCGGGCGCGTTCCTGCAGACCAACAAGGCCGTGGCCGCCGAGCTGTACCGCACGGCCACCAGATGGATCGTGGGGCTGCAACCGCGGGAGGTGTTGGACCTGTTCTGCGGGGTGGGCGCGTTCGCGCTGCACTTGGCGGCCCACCCCAAGCTCGCCGGCACCCACATCCGCGGTGTCGACGTGTCGCAGCCGGCCGTGCGGGCCGCACAAGCCGCCAGCGCCGGGTCCGCCGCCGAGTTCACGACCGCGGACCTCACCGATCCCGCCACCCTGACAGAGCTGCCGCTGTCGGAGGTGGTCGTCATCAACCCGCCGCGTCGCGGACTGGGTGAACTGGCCGGATGGTTGGAGCGGTCGGCCCGGAAATCGCACGTGCGGCACGTGCTCTACTCCAGTTGCAGCGTCCCCTCACTGGCCCGCGACCTGGCCGCGATGCCCAGCTGGCGCGTCACCAAAGCGCGCATGTTCGACATGTTCCCGCATACCGAGCATCAGGAAGTGCTGCTGTTGTTGACCCGCAAGAGCTGACCGCAGGCTGTCCCGGCATGCTGGTCAGGGGTGGACACTGCCGAACAACGCCAGGATGTCGTCCTGGGTCTGGGCTGCCGCCAGTTTGGCCAGGTGTTCCTCGCTGAGGAAGACCTCGGCGATCTTGCCGATCAGGGTCACGTGGTCCTCGCCCTTGCCGGCGATACCGACGACGTACTTGACCTCCTCGCCCTTCCAGCTGACGCCGTCCGGGTAGCGGACGAAGCTGATGCCGGTCCGTTTGATGGCCGGCGTGGCCTCACTGCTGCCGTGCGGGACGGCCAGCAGGTTGCCCATGTAGGTGGACACCGACCTTTCCCGCTGGTGCATCGCGTCCACGTAGGACGCATCGACCACGCCGGAATCCACCAGCAGTTGCCCGGCCTCGGCGATCGCACCCTCGCGGTCCTGCGCGACACCGTGGATCAGGATGCGGTCCCGGGCCAGCACCGATGGATCGCCGGGCGCACCGGTCGCCGCGGCGGGCCGCTCACCCTCGTCCGCAGCCCTGCGTGTGCGCAGTAGGAAGACCGTCACCAGCAACGACACCGCCGCCGCCACGAACACCGCGAAGGTCACACCGGCGAACGAGTCCCGTACGGCGGCGGAGTACACGGCAAAGATCGAACCGGGGCCTGGCGCGGCGTCCAGCAGGCAGAGCGCGGACTTGCCTGCCCCGGGCACCTCGCCCGCGGCCGGCATGCCGCACGCCGTGCACGCGCCGGTGTCCGCGACGATCATGTTCGACACGATCGTGGTGAACGGGTGCATTGTGCCCGGTCTCTCAGTTCCGGTCGTCGAAGGACTGGTCCATCTCCAAGGCCGGGAACGCGTGCACCGGGCAGCTGACCGGTGTCGCCGGGATCCCGGCGACTGTGCGATGCGGCGGTACGTCGTCCAGCACCACGCTACCGGCACCGATCTTGACCCCTTCGCCCACGGTGATGTTGCCGAGCACCTTGGCACCGGCGCCGATCATGACCCCACGGCCGATCTTCGGGTGCCGGTCCCCGCCCTCCTTACCGGTGCCGCCCAGGGTGACCTCGTGCAGCATCGAGAAGTCGTCCCCCACCACGGCGGTCGCGCCGATCACGACACTGGTGGCGTGGTCGAACATGATGCCCTTGCCGATGCGGGCACCCGGGTGGATGTCCACCGCGAACACCTCGCTGATGCGGCTCTGCAAGTAGGTGGCCAGGGCAGCCCGGCCTCCGGTCCAGTAGTGGTGGCCGACGCGGTAAGCCTGGATCGCGTGAAAGCCCTTGAAGTACAGCAGCGGGGTGGAGTAACCCCGGCACGCCGGATCCCGGCTCAGCACCGCTTGCAGGTCGGCGCGGATCGCGACCCCGATCTGCGGTTCCTCGTCGAAGGCGGCCAGGATCAGGTCGCGCAGCGTCAGCGCCGTCAGCGTGGGGCTCTCCAGCTTGCTGGCCAGCACGAAACTCAGCGCGTCCTCCAACCGCCGATGGCTGAGCACCACCGAGTGCAGGTAACTGGCCAACGCCGGCTCGTGTTCCACGTCGTGGCGTACCTCGTTGCGGATCGTGGCCCAGATGGGGTCACCTGTCACCGGTTCGTCCTCGCGGCCTGGCGGGTAGATCGTGCTCACTTGGGCGGGATCAGGGACAGGGCTCGAGGCGATGCTCACAGGGGCTCCTTGTGCCGGTGACCGGGCGTCGACGGCGCGCCCGGGGGATCCGACGTCACGTAACGATGGGCGCTGCACACGTATTCCCGATCCGTCACGTTCCGCTGAACCCCAGCCGGTACCCTGATCGAGCACCACCATTCCGACGCCGGGAGGCCACGTGGCCAAGGAACTACAGTTCATCAAGGGCGTGGACAAGTTGCACGCCTTCTACACCGAGAACGTCCGGATGCTTGCCCACGCCTACGACCTCACCGACGAAGAAGCCGCCCGCGTTCTGGACAATTTCGACTACCGCAACGTCGCCCGGTCGATCCTCAACCCACCCCGTGTCGACCTGATGGCCGACCTGCCCGAGCAGACCCAGTAGCGAGCCGGCGGGCGGACTACGCCCCTGGTCCGGGGACGCGCAGGAACCCGTCCACCACCAAGTCCCGGACCGTCTCCCGGGCCTGGTCCGCCACCAGTTCTTGCCCGGTCAGCGCAGCCACGGCGGTGAGCAGTTGCTCCGCGGTCAACTCCCCGTCGGCGGCCGCCACCAGACCTGCCTCGAGCGTGCCCACGGTCCGCGCCGGGCGGAGCCCGCGGGTGCGGCGTAGCACGATGTACCGCGGATCGGGTGCCCCTGGCACGCCCACCGTCTCTTGCACCACGTCGGCGCTGCGGCGGACCCGCACGTTCAGTGGATCGGTCGTACCTCCCAGCACCGCGGCCGCTTGTTCGAACTCGGCAACAGCGGCGGCCACCGGCTGGTCCACCTCGTACGGCTGATCGACGAACCGGTGGACCGGGCGCGGTCCGGCTCGCCGGTGCAGGTTGATCCAGCCGAAACCGACACCACCGATGCCTTGTTCGTCGAACCAGCGCAACCAGTGCTCGTACCGGGCCCGGTAATCGGGCCGCTGGTTCGCTCCGGCGTCGCGCAGCCACACCTCGGCGTACTGAGCCGGGTCAAGCACTTCTCGCTGCACCACCAGCGCGTCGACGCCCTGCTGCGGTAGCCAGCTACGCAGACGCCGGTCCCACGGTTCCCCGGCCGGCACCGCCCAGTTGGCCACGAGCTGGCACCAGCCGCCGTCGGTCAGCAGATCCGGGGCGGTCCGTACGATGTGTTCCACCACCGTGTCGCCCGGCATCCCGGCGTCCCGGTAGGTCAGCAGCGGCTGGCCGGGAGGGGAGATCACGAACGGAGGGTTGCTGGTGATCAGGTCGAACCGCTGCCCCGCAACCGGTTCGAACAAGGACCCGCACCGCACGTCTGCATCCTCGATTCCGTTGAGCGCCAGGTTCAAGCGCGCGATGGCCAGTGCCCGCTCGTTGACGTCGGTGGCGACCACCCGGCCGGCATGGGCGGCCAGGTGCAGCGCTTGCACCCCGCATCCGGTGCCCAGGTCCAGCGCCGAATTCACCGGCTGCCGCACCGTCAGCCGGGCCAGGCTGGTCGATGCGCCGGTGACACCCAGTACGTAGTCACTGGAGACCGCGGTGGGCTTACCGTCCAGCCCGGGGGTCAGATCGGCCACGATCCACAGGTCGCGCTCGTCGACCTGGTACGGCCGCACATCCAACGCGGCCCGCACGTCCTCGCCCGCTTCGGCCAGCACACCGGCCCGCAGCAGTGGCGGCACCAGTCCGGGCAGCGCCCGGTGGGCGGGTGCGGCCGGGACCGGGCGCGCCAGTACGAACAACCGGATCAGCGTCGCCAAGTCCGAGCGTTCGCCGGCCAGGCGCAGGGCGGCGGGGGTGGTCTCGTTGCGGTGCAACGCGGCCATGGCCTGTTCGCCCAGCACATGCTCGACGGCCCGGTAGGTGTAGTCGGCCGTCGCCAGTGCTTCGCGCAGCCGGGCCGGAAGGTCCGGGTCGTCGGTCAGGGCGTAGGCGCGTCCGGGAGCATTCATCCCGGCATTGTGCGCGCCGTGACTGGGGTAGCGCACAATGGTGCAGATGCTTGCCGCGAATCTGACTATCCGCCGCGAGGAACCCGCCGATGCCCCGGCCGTGCGGGACCTCATCGATTCCGCATTCCCGGCCCAGGACGGTACCCACCGCTGCGCGCAAAGCTTGATTGCCGATGCGTTGCGCGCGGACGGGGATGTCATCGAGGAGTTGACGTTCGTGGCCGAGCACGAGGGCCGCATCGTCGGGCAGGTCACCTGCTCCGCAGGCCGGGTGGACCAGCAACCCGTCGTCGCACTCGGCCCGATCAGCGTGACCCCGCCACTGCAACGCCAGGGCGTGGGGGCGGTGCTCATGTCCGCCGTGGTCGCCACGGCGGACCAGCGTGGCGATGCCGCCATCGTGCTGACGGGCGACCCCGACTACTACCACGCGTTCGGGTTTCGCCCTGCCTCTCAGTTCGGCGTCGGTTCGGCCGACGGCGATCCGGCCCCACATCTGCAGCTGAAACCGCTGCGCGCCTGGCGCTGTCCCGGCGGCACGTTCCACTACCCGGCCGCGTTCGCGACAGCACCGGGCGGCCCGGTGGCTCAGTCCGGTTCCGAGTTGACCCAGTAGCGGCTCAAGCTGCCCATGACGGCCGCGGGCACGCCTACCAGCAGTCCGACGAACGGCGCGATGGTCAGGTAGTCCGACCACACCACACCGTGCTCCGGTGCTTCCGACAAGGTCAGCAGTGGATGGGTCGCGGCCACCAGCAACGCCGTGCCCAGCCACACCCGGGCCACCCACTGCCCGGGACGGATCAGTGCGTCGGCGCTGGCCCAGACCCCCGCCGTCAGCACGTACAGCGTGAACACCAGCAACCCCAACGCCACGTTGATGCCCACCACGTCAGGCGGCGTGGGCATGAGGCGGCTGAGCTGGAAGAGGCCGAAGAACGCCGCTGCTCGCCACAGCACCGCAAGCAGGTAGGTCACGCCGCAACGAACTCGAACTCCTAAGTGGGCGGCAAGCCGAGCGGGCCGCACCACTGTGCCGTGATGACGCGCGAACGTCGTGGCCGATGTCACGCGTTGGACGTTACCGGACGCCGTGACCACAACCACACCAACCCGAGCAGCGGCAACACCAACGGTACGTATCCGTAACCCGACCCGAAGTCACTCCACACGGTGGCGTCGCCGAGGGCTTGCGGGTTGCGCATCGTCCAGGACCCGACACTGATCACCCCGACGGCCTCCACCAGCACCGCGGCGACGGCCACCCGCCACCAGCGGTACCCGGCCCGGGTCAGCGCCACCGTCGCCACGAGGTACACGACCGCCGAGAACAAGCTCAGCGTGTAGGCCACCGGGGCCTGGCTGGCGCGCGTCGCCAGCTGATACCCGGACCGAGCGGACGCGGAGACCGCGAACACGGCATAGACAACCACCAGTAGCCGGCCGGGCCCGGTGGCCAGTGGGTTGCGCTGGGCGCCTGCGGCTGGTTCAGACACGGTCATGCCAAATCTGTACCATGCGCAGCACCAAGACGGCCTCCGTGCCGCACCCGAACGCCAGCACCGCGTTCCCCCAGCGGCTGTGGTCGGCGATCCCCCACAGTGCCGCGGCGGGCAGCAGCGTCACCGCCGTCAGGTGGTAGCCGAGGAAGAGCAGGGCGTCAGGGGCGGGGTCGGCGGTGAACTGGGCAATGGTTCCGCCGGTCGCCTGCAACAGCAGCCCGCCCCAGAGCAACGCCACAACCGCCAAGAGGTAGCCGGTGGGCCGGATTCCGCGTACCGTCTCCACCACACCCCAGATCGCGGTCAGGACGCTGGTGGCGACTATCAGCCACGCTACCCACCCGACCACGGGCTCTATGGTAGTCAGCTACGGCGCCGTGTCCCCTGCCGGGCGGATAACGATCTGTGGTCGGCTACGGCTGCCGGTCAGTGCAGATCTCCGCGCGCGAGGAGGGCGTCGAGTTTGGCGTAGCCGGCGTTGATGCCGGCGTCCATTCCCGA
>PDSI01000034.1 GCA_002748415.1 Micrococcales bacterium
CGCCCGCCGGGTGGAGCCGGAGTTGGTGGACGGTGTGTACGTGGCGATGCACGGCCCACAGTTCGAGACCCCTGCCGAGGTCCGGATGGCCGGCATTCTCGGGGGCGACCTGGTCGGCATGTCCACGGCCTTGGAGGCGATCGCCGCGCGGGCGTCGGCGATGGAGGTGCTCGGGTTGTCGCTGGTCACCAACCTGGCTTCCGGAGTGGGGGCCGAAAAGCTCGCCCATGCCGACGTTCTGGAGGCGGGCAAGGCGGCCGGTGACCGGTTGGCCGTGTTGTTGCGGGACATCGTCACCGTGATTGCCAGCGAACTGGAGGAACCCGATGCCGGACAACGCTGACCTGCTTGCCAGCGCCATCGCCTGGGCCGAAGACGACCCGGATCCGGTGACCGCGCAGGAACTGCGGGACCTGATCGCGGCCGCCGAGGGCGGCAACGCAGAAGCTGCCGAGGATCTGGCCGACCGGTTCAGTTCGACCCTGCAGTTCGGTACCGCGGGCCTGCGGGGCCAGCTGGGGGCCGGGCCGATGCGCATGAACCGGGCGGTGGTGATCAAGACGGCAGCCGGGCTGGCTGCCTTCCTGGCCAAGGAGCACCAGGGGCGAAAGTCGCGCGTGATCATCGGTTTCGATGCCCGCTACAACTCCGATGTGTTCGCGACCGACACCGCTGCCGTGCTCACCGCGGCCGGGCACGAGGCGGTGCTGCTGCCGGAACCGTTGCCCACCCCGCTGCTGGCGTTCGCGATTCGCTACCTGCATGCGGATGCCGGGGTGATGGTGACGGCCAGCCACAACCCGCCGCAGGACAACGGATACAAGGTGTATCTGGGTGGTCCGGGACAGGAGGGCTCGCTCATCGTGCCGCCGGCGGATCAGCAGATCGCCCAGCAGATCGCCGCCGTGGGCTGGGTGGCCGACGTACCACGGGCCGAGGACGGCTGGACCGATCTGGGCGCCGAGATCGTCGCCGCGTATACCGAGGCGATCACCGACCAGGTACCCCCCGGGCCGCGCGACCTCAAGATCGTCCTGACTCCGCTGCACGGGGTCGGCGGGCAAGTTGCCGTTGATGCCTTGCGGCAAGCCGGTTTCGGCAACATTCACCTGGTTCCTGAGCAAGCACAACCGGACCCGGACTTCCCGACGGTGGCGTTCCCGAACCCGGAGGAGCCCGGCGCCATCGACCTGGCGCTGGCGGTGGCCCGGGACCGCAAGGCCGACCTGGTCATCGCGCTGGATCCGGACGCGGACCGGTGCGCGGCCGCGATCGACGACCCGGCACCATCCGGCGACACCGGTCGGGCCGGTTGGCGGATGCTCCGTGGCGACGAATTGGGTTGTCTGCTGGGCGAGTTCATGGCCTGGCGGCGCGTCGAGGGTGATCTGAGTGGACTGGAAGGGCAGCGGACGCTGGCGCGTTCCGTCGTGTCCAGTACGCTGCTTGACCGCATCGCAGAGCACTACGGCCTGCACCCGCAAGTGACGCTGACCGGGTTCAAGTGGATCTCCCGGGCCGATGACCTGCTGTTCGGGTACGAGGAGGCGCTCGGCTTGTGCCCGCGGCCCGAGGTGACGCGGGACAAGGACGGTATCGCGACCGCGGTGCTGACCGCGGCGATGGTGGCGCAGCGCAAACAGGACGGACAGTCGGTGCGGGACATGCTGAACGACCAAGCGAAGCGGTTCGGGGTGTTCGCCACCGACCCGTTGTCCATCCGGGTGGACGACCTGTCGCTGATCTCCCAAGGCATGACCAACCTGCGGCAGAACCCGCCGCAGACACTCGGGGGCGAGCCGGTCAGCGACGTGGTGGACCTGTCCGAGGGGTATCAGGGACTCCCGCCGACCGACGGGCTGCTGCTGGCGATCGGCGACACCGGAAGGGTCATCGTGCGTCCCAGCGGCACCGAGCCGAAGCTGAAGTGCTACCTGGAGGTGCGCCGGCCGGTCGCTGAGGGTGCTGATGTGGCGTCGGCGCAGCGGGAGGCTACGGCGCAGCTGGCGCAGGTGAAGCAGGACATGCAGGCTGCTCTGGGAATCAGTTGACGGCACTGGGCATCTCATGACCACCGGCTGACCTGCCACGGTGCGGTCCCGCTGTCCAGGGACGCGCGCCGTGGCAGGATTGGTGACGTGATGAGTTCTCCGGATTCGGGTCAGGCAGGTTCCGCGCGGTCGATGTCCCGCGCGCAGGTGGCGCGCATGGTCGATCACACACTGTTGAAGCCGGAGGCCACCGCGGACCAGGTCGGGGCGTTGGTGGCGCAGGCCCGGGAACTGGGTGTGCTGGCGGTGTGCGTGTCACCGAGTTTCCTGCCGCTGACCGGCCTGGGCCTGGACGCCGGTGAGCTGGTGGTCGCCACCGTGTGCGGGTTCCCGTCCGGCAAGCACGTCAGCCGGATCAAGGCGGCGGAAGCACAGGCGGCCAGCGATGCGGGAGCGGCCGAGGTGGACATGGTCATCGACATCGGCGCGGCGCTGGCCGGACGGTTCGATGCGGTGCAGCAGGACATCGCGGCCGTGCGGGCGGCGGTTCCCGGCGTGTTGAAGGTGATCCTGGAAAGCGCGGCACTGGCCGACGACCAGCTGGCCGAGTGCTGCCTGGCCGCGGAGCGCGCCGGGGCCGACTTCGTGAAGACCTCCACCGGGTTCCACCCGGCCGGTGGGGCCAGTGTGCACGCCATCGAGATCATGCACGCCCAGGTGGGGGGCCGGTTGGGCATCAAGGCGTCCGGCGGAATCCGCACCGCCGAGCAGGCGGCCGCGCTGGTCGCCGCCGGGGCAACCCGGCTGGGACTGTCCGGGACGGCTGACGTGCTGGCCGGTTTCGCGCCCTAGCGGGTGGCACCCGGCGCCACCCGTGCGCCCCACCAGGACGGGTCTAGGCCCCCACGCGTCCCAGCACGACATCGCCGGCGCCGGGCGGTGCCTCATCACCGATGCTGAGCGCGTCGGCCAGCGACTGCTGGGCACGTTCGATGCGCTCCGCAGTGTCGGTGTACAGGGTGGCCCACGGTTGCCCGGCCGCGATCCGGTCACCCGGCTTGACGTGCAGCCGCACCCCGGCGCCGGCCTGGACGGGGTCTTCCTTGCGGGCCCGCCCCGCGCCCAGCCGCCACGCGGCCACGCCGA
>PDSI01000035.1 GCA_002748415.1 Micrococcales bacterium
CCCGGCGGTGAGTCCCAGCGGGATGTCCATGCGGGTCAGCAACGCCATGGTGTGCTGGCCGGCGTCGGTGCCGAGCGCCACCATCGTCTCGGCCAGCTCGCGGGCCGACGCCTCGTCCTTCATGAACGCGCCGGAGCCGACCTTGACGTCCAGCACCAGGGCGCCCGCGCCTTCGGCGATCTTCTTGCTCATGATCGAGGAGGCGATGAGCGGGATCGCCTCGACGGTGCCGGTGACGTCACGTAACGCGTAGAGCTTCTTGTCGGCCGGTGCCAGGCCGGACCCGGCCGCACAGATCACCGCGCCGACGTCGTCCAGCTGGCGCATCATGTCCGCGTTGCTGATGGCCGCCCGCCAGCCGGGGATGGACTCCAGCTTGTCCAAGGTGCCACCGGTATGGCCGAGTCCGCGGCCGGACAGCTGCGGTACCGCGACCCCGTAGGAGGCCACCAGCGGGGCCAGCGGCAGGGTGATCTTGTCGCCCACTCCCCCGGTGGAGTGTTTGTCCACGGTCTTCTTGGACAGTCCCGAGAAGTCCATCCGCTCACCGGAGCGGATCATCGCGGTGGTCCACCGGGAGATCTCCTCGCGGTCCATGCCGTTGAGCAGGATCGCCATCGCCAGCGCGCTCATCTGCTCGTCGGCGACGTCGCCGCGGGTGTAGGCGTCGATCACCCAGTCGATCTGGGCACCGCTGAGTCCTTGCTTGTCGCGCTTGGCGCGGATGATGTCCACGACGTCGTGGGCTTGGTTGGACGACTTCGAGTCGGTCATCGGTGATCCTCTCTGCGCTCGTGCTCGGGCGCGCTCGGGCTGGCTGCTCAGGCTGGGTGCTCAGGCGCGGTCGGTGAGGTCGTGCGGACCGAAGGCGTCGGGCAGGACGCGACTCATCGGCAGCCGCCCGGAGGTGGTTTCCACGATCAGGCCGGGCCCGCCGTGCTCGTACAGCAATTGCCGGCACCGCCCGCACGGCATCAGAATCGCGCCGTGCCCGTCGACGCAGGTGAAGGCGACCAGGCGCCCGCCGCCGGAGGCCGCCAGGGCCGACACCAGCCCGCACTCGGCGCACAGAGTCAGCCCGTACGAGGCGTTCTCGACGTTGCAGCCGCGGATCACGCGGCCGTCGTCGACCAGCGCCGCCGCTCCCACCGGGAAGCTGGAGTAGGGAGCGTAGGCATGACCGGCCGCCTCGATCGCGGCTTGCCGCAAGGTGTCCCAGCC
>PDSI01000010.1 GCA_002748415.1 Micrococcales bacterium
CCGCAAAGGTGTCTTGCGCAGCACGGCCCGCTACGCCAGGGACGCCAGCGCGGTCAGCGCCACCGCGACGGTGGACACGACTTCGCCGAGCCCCAGCTGCTTCACCGTGACCGACAACCTGGGCACCACGGCGGCGCGGACGGTCAGCGCGGCGAACACCACTGCCATCGGCACGCTGACCGGCACCAACACCGCTGTGGCCAGGCCGTGCACCGCAATGCTGAGCAGGTAGTAGCCTCGGCTCCCCCGCTTACGGATGTTCGTCTTGACGTACAGCACTGTTCCGGCGAAGTAGGCGGCCAACACCGCGGTCAGCAGCCACGCTGTCGGCCAGTCGGTGCCACCGCCGGCGTCGTAGGCGACCAGCACCATCATCGATGATCCAACGGTCGTGGCCAGGCCCGACACGAGAGACCTCTCGGTGCGGTTTGCCGAGGCGACCAATCCCACGGCCGCGGGCGGGACGAACAGCGGGGCCCAGCGCAACAGGCCCGGATCCATGGCCAAGGTCAGCACACCCAGCGCCGCCGAGACTGCTACGTACACCACGACCGGTCGCCGGTAGCGGGGGCGGCGGCCGGA
This sequence comes from Micrococcales bacterium, assembly GCA_002748415.1. Taxonomy (GTDB): domain Bacteria; phylum Actinomycetota; class Actinomycetes; order Actinomycetales; family CAWJMD01. The sequence continues at coordinate 583 of PDSI01000010.1, forward strand.
CTTCAGCCACAGCCCGGTGGCGAAGAAGGCGAAATACCCGACCAGCCAGAACGCCAGCAGGGCCAGGTGGACCCACGCGGGCCGGCTGGCCAGCATCCCCACCACGGCGGGGGTGAGGATCATGGCCCAGGCACCGTGCTGATTGGGTACCCAGCCCGGAGTTCGTCGCCGGGAGACCCTCTTGCGCATGCACACACCGTACGCTGCCGCGCACCTACGATGGCGGCTATGGATTTCAGTGAGTCATCGGCCACCTGGGACGACGATCCCACACGCGTGGACCGCGCGGCCCGGGTAGCGCGTGCCATCCGTTCAGCACTCGCGCTCGATCATCCACGCACGCTGGAGATCGGTTGCGGCACTGGCCTTCTTGCCAGAGCGTTGGCAGACCAGCTCGGTCCGGTAACCCTCATCGACTCGGCGCCGGGCATGGTTGAGGTTGCGGCGGAACAGGCAAGGGCCGCCGGTCACGAGGACTGGACGGCTACCTTGGTGTCGCTGGGAACCGATGAGTTGCCCGCAGGGCCGTTCGGGCTGGCGATCAGCCAGCTGGCGCTGCATCACGTGCACGACGTACCGGCCGCGCTGTCACAGATCTACCAGGTCCTCGGAACCGGCGGGCAGATCGCGGTGGCGGACCTGGACCACGACCCGGACGGGCACTTTCACAGCGAACACGCCGACTTCGACGGCCATCACGGTTTCATCCGGGATCAGTTCGCCGGCTGGCTCCGCGATGCCGGTTTCGCCGACGTGACGGTGTCGACCGCAACCACACTCACCAAGGAGGTGGGTGGCACAGAGCAACCGTTCGACGTGTTCCTGGCCACCGGCCGCCGGCGGTGACCGGGTGGGCCGGTCACCCGCGCGGTCAGTCGGCTTGTCGCCGTCGCCGGGTCAGCTTCCGGCGCGCTGCCCGGCGCCCTGTGGCACCCCCTCGTCGGGTTGCACCAGCACGAAGCCCTGCCCGCCGAAGGCCATTTGCAGCGTCTCTCCGGTACCCCCACGCACCATCGACATCGCTCCACCGGTGTCGACGCGTACGTCCATGCGCACTCCGGAGGTCCACAACACCACGGCCTGTGGGTCGCCGAAAGTGGGAGCGGAGGCCACGTCGAGGGCCACCGGCTCACCTTTGGTGATGATCGCCACGTACCCGGTGCCGCGCAGCGTCACGTTGAACAACCCGCCGGTCAAGGCGGCGCCGCGGGCGGAGATGCGGTTGATGTCCCATTCGATGGAGGCGGAGAAGCCGAGGATGTTGGCACCGTTGACCGAGACCATGTCGTTTTCCAGATACATGATCTGCACTTGTGAAGCACCGTCGGCCAGGAACAGCTCGCCGTGCCCGGTGCACTGCATCAACCGGACACCCTCACCGGTGGCCGCAGACTTCAGCAGTTTGCCCAACCCGCCGGCACCTCTGTTCTCGAAATGGATGTCGCCCTGATAGGCCACCATCGCTCCCGCGCGTGCCCACACCGGCCCGTAGCCCATCTGCACCTTGAGCATCTTGCTGTTCTGCAACGAGAACTGGTCTTGCGTCCCGCCCTCGGCGAACTCCCTGAACAGGGTCCCGTGAATCGCCACAGCCCTTTCCTTTCGTGCACGCTGCGCACACCTCGAGTCGGTCGATTGCCGGTAACAGGATGCCACGCAAGCTTCCGCCGACAACTGGAAGTCCCCTATCCACCACACGAAGGCGGGAACCGACACCGCCGCGAGGTTCGGGGTACCGCACCGTTGTCGTCGTGCTGGGATTGGCCGCCGATTCTGGCTGACCAGCCGGCCGCCGACAGCGGTAGCCGGAGCGAATGGCGAATGCGGTGGCCGCAAGACACCGGCATGGAACTGCGCCTACAGTGGACCGATGAAACTGGCCGCTGCCACAACTGCGTTCAAGCGACTGCCGATCACCGGCGAATCGGGACCGGTTCTGTTGGAACTCGACCTCGCCAAAGGCATCAGCGAAAGCCCTCCAGCCACTCCCATCGAGGCACTGCGGTCGATGCACACACCCATGCTGCGCACGGTGGTGGCACATCTGCGCCGGGCCGAACAGGACGCCACCGTGGCCGGGCTGATCGCACACGTGGGCAATACCGCGCTGACGCTGGCCCAGTCCGAGGAACTGCGCGCCGCGATCGCCCGGTTCCGGACGGCCGGTAAATTTACTGTGGCACAAGCGGAAACGTTCGGGGAGATGGCCCCGGACAACGTCGGCTATCACCTGGCTTGCGCGTTCGAGCAGATCTGGCTGCAGCCCAGTGGAGCCGTGGGGCTCTTCGGCTTCTCCGCGCAAGGGCTGTACCTGCGGGAGGCATTGGACAAGCTGCAGATCGTTCCGCAGCTGGGCCAGCGGCACGAGTACAAGTCGGCGGCAGACCTGTTCATGCGCGCGGAGATGAGCGAGCCGGTGCGCGAGATGATGGGCCGCTTGGTGGATTCGGCCATGCAGGTCCTCCTCGAGGATGTGGCCGCAGACAGAGGCCTCAGCGCCGATGCCGTACGGTCAGCGGCCACCCAGGCACCCATCGCAGCCCAGCAGGCATTGGAGACCAAGCTGATCGACCGGATCGGTTACCGCGACCAGGCCTATGCGGCCGCACGGGAACGGGTAGCTGGTGCGCAGCTGAAGTACGTGGAGCGCTACGGCAGCGGCCGGCTCGAGGCGTTGACCTCGACGCTGAATTCGATGCCGACCAACAAACCGACGATCGGGGTTGTGCAGGCTAGCGGGCCGGTGGTGCTCGGACGTGGCGGGAATCCGCCGATGCCCGGTCGCCAAGTCGCCTGCGACCGGGTCTGCGCTGGCCTGCGGGCTGCCGGGCGGGACAAGCACGTGGCTGCGGTGGTGCTACGCATCGACAGTCCCGGCGGCTCCTACGTGGCATCCGACGCCATCCGCCGCGAGGTGATCGCGTTGCAGGACAAGGGCATTCCGGTGGTGGCTTCGATGGCCTCGGTGGCCGCCTCCGGCGGCTACTTCATCGCGATGCCTGCCCGGCACGTCGTCGCCAATCAAGGCACCGTCACCGGGTCGATCGGTGTGCTGGGCGGCAAAGCCGTGCTGGCGCAGGCGCTGGGCCGCATCGGTGTCAAGACGGGCACGGTACGCAGCAGCCGGCACGCGGACATGTTCGGCACCCACCGGCCGTTCGACGATGCCGAACTGGCGATGCTGGACCGGTGGCTGGACGCCGTATACGAGGACTTCACCGGCAAGGCGGCTCACGACCGGGGCATGGACGTCGAAGACCTGAGGGCGGTGGCCAAAGGCCGGGTGTGGAGCGGGGCAGACGCGCTCGAGCGCGGATTGGTGGACCAGACCGGCGGGCTCGCCGTGGCGGTCGACCAAGCGTGCAAGCTGGCCGGAGTGCGCCGGGAGAAAGCCGATGTACGCCCGATTCCCAAACCGAACCCGTTCGAGCAGCTGGTACCGGCGGAAAGCTCCGAGTCCGCCGCGGTTGCGGCGCCATGGGAGTTACGTGGGCCGGAGTCCACACTGGCGTGGCTGGCCGAGGCCGTGGGGCTGCGCATGCCCGGGGTATTGAGTCTGCCGGTGATGCAGCTGCCAGGGTTGCTGCCCGCCCGGTAGGGGTCACACCGAGCGGTCTCCGTGGCCTCGAACTGGCCTGATCGCCGCGAAGTACTGCTTCTGCGGGCACGATTGCGCCGCCACAGCCGGACGGCTATCTTCGCGAAGCAGACGGGGCTTCACGGCGTAGTTGCCCCTTGGAGGAGCGATGTCAGCCGGCTCGTGGCCACCCGGCCCGCAGGAGGACTCGGCGGAACGTATTGGTGCCG
>PDSI01000183.1 GCA_002748415.1 Micrococcales bacterium
CCTGGCGTTGCTGGAACGGGGCAATTCGAATGTGCTGTTCGGCAACCTGCTGACGTTACCGATCGCCGACGGCATGTTGTACGTGCAACCGGTGTACGTACAGTCCTCCGGCCAGACTGCGTTCCCGCTGTTGCAGAAGGTACTGGTGAAGTTCGGCCAGGACGTCGGTTTCGCCGACACGCTGGACGATGCGCTCAACCAGGTGTTCGAGGGTGACTCCGGCGCCGACGCCGGGGACTCCGGTACGCCTAGCGAGGACGGTGAGAGTGAAGACCCAGCCGCATCGGCGCAGGCCAGGTTGAAGAGCGCCCTGGACCGGGCGAACACGGCTATGGAGGACGGACAGAGGGCGCTGGGGCAGAACGACTTCGCCGGTTACGGGCGGGCGCAGGAACGGTTGCGGGCCGCGGTGGCCGACGCGCTGCGGGCCGAGGCGGAGATCGCCGCGGCCAACGGTGAGACACCGGCCGGTGAGGGCGAGGCGGCAGCGGAGAAGAATCCGTAGGTCCGGCTCGCCTGGGTGGCGGTGTGTTCGTCCGGCGCCGCCGAGCGATTTGCTCGTCTGCGCCGCCGTCGCGTAAACTGCACTGTGCAAACGACGCGGGGTGGAGCAGCTCGGTAGCTCGCTGGGCTCATAACCCAGAGGTCGCAGGTTCGAATCCTGCCCCCGCTACAAATCTCAGGCGCGGAACCTACGGGTTCCGCGCCTGAAAAGGTTGTTGGGACTTGATCACATGTTCCTGAAGGTCTAGAAACCCTATGCAGGAAACCCGTCCGGGAACGCTGCGTTGAGTGGGTGCCGACTCGTGCCGGTTGGCGCGGTCCCGCATCGCTGATCTCCATCGAGGAACTCTCCGCGTGCCTCAACGTCCCACGCGGAACCGCACGACTGCCGCCTGGCTGGCCAAAGGAGCAATCCCCATACCCTTTCTCTTGTAGAAGTAAAAGGGTATAATGCTGGTGTGTGGGTCGTCGAAGCTGGGCTGGTCGAGGACTGGCTCAAGGCGGTCGACGAGGTCACCTTCGACCGCATCGCTGCCGCGGTGGAGATTCTCGCCGAGCATGGGCCGGGCTTGGGCAGGCCACTGGTCGACAGTGTCGTCGACTCACGGCACAACAACATGAAGGAGCTTCGTCCAGGGTCGTCGGGGCGCAGCGAGGTGCGGATCTTGTTCGCCTTCGACCCCAAGCGAAGGGCGATCCTGCTCGTGGCAGGCGACAAGCACGGGCAGTGGCAGCGTTGGTACAGGGAGAACATCCCCATCGCTGACGACAGGTACGACGAGCATCTGACCAAGCTCAAGAAGCAGGACGAGGAAACTGCGAAGAAGGCACCGGCGCCGAGGGGCCGTCGCAAGAAGGAAGGGAAGTGAGTGACATGGGCAAGACGTTCGACGAGATTCTCAAGGAGCGTCCCGGCAACCCTGAGCGCCGTGCTGCGTTCAAGGAGCAGATGCTCGGCGAGGTCCGTGCCTATAAACTGCGCGAACTGCGCGAACTGCTCGCGCTCACGCAGACCGACCTCGCCGAAACTCTGGAGATCAGCCAGAAGCGTGTGTCGGAGATCGAGCGCGGCCAGGTCGACTTCACCAAGGTCGACACTCTGCGGCGCTACGTCGACGCGCTCGGCGGCATCCTCCGGGTCTCCGTGCAGGTCGGCGACGAGACGTACCAGATCGCCTGACCTGCTCACGTCGACAGCGACGGCCCGGAGTCGCCGGGGCAGCCCAGGTTGATCGCAGCCTCGAAGTCGCAGCGCTTTTGCACCGCGCCCTTGGGGGTCTTGTGCTCGGCCGTCCTCGCCGCATCCGACTTGATTGGCCTGCTGGGGGAGTGGCGCCTCGCGCTGACAGCGGAACGTAAGAGCTCCGCCGCCATCATCCTCTACCTCACCGCCGTTAACTGCTATCTCACCGGGGCCGCCAAC
>PDSI01000230.1 GCA_002748415.1 Micrococcales bacterium
CCAAGGCTACGGCGGTCCGGCCCACAGCAGCGATCCGGGCGTTTTACCATGGAGCCGTGACGAAGCTTGTTCCTCTGCTGTTCGCCATCGGGGTCGCCGTCTACGCGCTGATCGACTGCGTTCGCACCGATGAAAGCCAGGTCAAAGCCCTGCCCCGGTCGCTGTGGCTGATCTTCATCGCTTTCGTGCCTTTGGTCGGGCCCATCACATGGCTGGTTATCGGCCGCCAGCGCGCCGATGCGCCACCGCCGCCGCGGGTCCAACGCCCGAAGGGGCTGGTCGCGCCCGAAGACGATCCCGAGTTCATGCGGCGGTTGGACGAGCAACGCTGGCGGGAACGGATGCGCAAGCGCCGGGAGCAAGGCGGCGAGCAGTCCGGGCACGCCGACCGCGACATCGACGATCAGGGCAATCCACCGGCCCAGGCGGTCTGAACTCGTCGGCCGCGCCCGCCCTCCGGGTGGCGCCAGCGGACAGTGTCAGCCGATACCGGAGTAGGAATGCTGGCCGACGAAGAACACGTTGACCACCACGAAGTTGAGAACGACGCAGACGAAACCAGCCAGCGCCAGGTACGTCGCCCGGCGCCCGTCCCAGCCCCGCGTGACCCTGGCATGCAGGTAGGCGGCGTACACCACCCAGATCACGAAGCTCCATACTTCCTTGGGATCCCAGCCCCAGTACCGGCCCCAGGACTTCTCCGCCCAGATGGCACCCGCCACCACCGTGAACGTCCACAACGGGAAAGACATCGCAATCAGCCGGTACCCGGCCTGCTCCAGTTTCTGGGTGCTGGGAAGACGGTCGAGCAGCCGCCCTCCCGCCGGGCGGCCCCGCACCAGTTGCAGGACCTGCACCGAGAACGCGATCGCGAACAAGGCGACCGACAACGAAGCGACGGACACGTGGATCACCAGGAACGAGTCCTGCAGTGCGGGCACCAGCCGCGCGGCCACCGTGTACCAGAACAGCACTGCCATGCCGAGGACCAGCAACACCGGACCGACCACGAAGGTACCGATGATGCGCCACGCCCGCCGCCGGGCGACCATGACCAGATAGACCAGTGACATCAGCGCCGAGCCGGTGAGGGCGAACTCGTACATGTTCCCCCACGGCACCCGGGAGACCGCCAGTCCACGAGTGAGCAGGGCGCCGAGGTGCAACAAGAGCGCCACCCAAGCCAGCGACGTGCCGATGCCGGCGGCTTTCGACGGGCGGTCATCACCCGCGAACGGCAGCGACGACGAGGCAACGGCCACCGATTCCGGTTCGGAGGACCCCTCGGTCACGGTCGCCCCGCCCGTTCCGGCGCGCACGCCCACCAGTTCCGGCGCCGGCTCGGCCGCGCCCGCCATCGCCTTGCCCCGGCCGCTGAGATCCCACGAGTACGCCAGCAACGAACCGGCATACACCGCCATGGCATAGCCGACGAGCAGATCGCTCGTGTTGGCCATCGCCGTGTTGACCATGCTGGTTACCTCCTTATGACCGACCGGGCAGTGCTGTCGACTCCTCGCGGTCGGCAACCGGTAGCCCGCTCAACAACCGGTCGACCTCTTCGGCCAGCCGTGGATCGTCGGTACGGGCCAGTCCGGCGACCTCGATCACGCTACCAGTGCCGGCCCGGACAAACAGGCGGCGCCGGGGCACGAACAACGACAACACCAGGCCAAGCATCGCCGCAGCGACGAAACCGAGCGCCCAGCCCTTGGCCGGGTCGTGCTGGATCTGGAATCCGGCGAACCGCGACACCCGCTCGAAAGTGACCGTCCCTGCCCCGTCCGGCAGCGGAACCGTGTCACCGGGGCGCATTCTGGCCACCAGCGGTTCTCCGTTGACATCGTTCAGTTGGGTGAGGTTGCTGGTGTCCAGGGTGTACACATTCTGCGAGCGGCCGGCGTCCAGGCCGAGGTCACCGGTGAAGGCGGTGAAGAACAGTTCCGGATTCAGCAGGTCGGGGAACCGGGACCGGGGCCCGGCGTCGTCGAGGTCCGCGGTCGGCGCGAACAGCGCGTCCAGGCCGAGCTGTGGTTGCGCATCAGGCACTTTCACCACCCCGGTGGACAGGTAGTACTCGTCCTGAGCCAGCAGGATCACCGGGCCGGACTTGACCACCCGGTCGGTGGAATCGCGAACGGTGAGCACAGGTGCGTATCCGTTGCCGGACAGGAATACGTTGACCCCGTTCACCCGCATCGGCTCGTTGACCCGGATCACGTGCTCACGGGCCGCTGCGCCGGGCCGGTCCCGTAGCTGCACGGTGGCGGAGAAATCGCGGGGAGCGGCGAACTGGGCGCTGCTGGGCGGCACGTCGGTCTCGAACCGCACCGACACGTCGGTGAGCACGAATTGGAAGGGGGGCAGTGAGTCCGGGTCGACGCGCACGCCGAGGTCCTGGGTGTCCCACTGCGACAACGTGTTCACGAACCCGTGGTCGAGTGGGACCACCACGGTGCCGCGATAGCTGTACAGGCCGCCGACAGCCACCGAGCCCAGGACCCCGACCAGGGCGATGTGGAAGACCAGGTTGCCGGCCTCGCGAAGGTAACCGCGCTCGCCCGACACCGAATCGGGTTGCCGCAGTACTCGGTAGCGGCTGCGGCGTAGTTGGCGTTCGGCGGCGTCGAGCACCTCCTGCGGGGCCACCTCGGTGTGTGCCGTGCGGTGTGCCGGCAGCCGGGACAGTCGCGACGGGGTGCGAGGTGGCGGGCTGCGCAACGCCCGCACCAGCAGGGTGGTCCGGGGCACGATGCAGCCGATGAGCGAGATGAACAGCAGCAGGTACACGGCACTGAACCACACCGAACCGTAGACATCGAACATGCCCAGCCGATCCAGCCACCTTCCGATGCCGGGGTGGTCCTGCAGGTAGGTGGCCACCCGGGCGGCGTCCACCCGCCGCTGCGGGAAAACCGAGCCGGGCACCGCCGCCACAGCCAGCAACATGAGCAGGAACAATGCGGTGCGCATACTGGTCAGTTGCCGCCACGACCAGCGCGCCCAACCGAGCAGGCCCAACCGGGGCCCCCGCGGGTTCGGGGCGTTGCGAGCCGCGGTGTCGGGGTCGACCACCACGGTCTCGTCGATCACCAGGTCAGGTGGCGGGACGGCCTTGGCGGACGTGACACGGCCCCGCAGGACCCTGCTCAAATCCATGTGCCGACCCCGCTGATGGGTGCCCGCATCGCATCGATGACCCGCGACCACAGGCCGCTGACCAGCAGCAGCCCCACGATCAGCAGCAGTCCCCCGCCGAACCGGGCCACCGCCACCCGGTGCCGGCGCAGCCCGCCCAGCCAGCCTTGCTGGGAGTCCCCGCCCAGGCCGAGGGCGATGGCCAGGAACGGTAGGCCGAGACCGAGGCAGTAGCAGGTCGCCAGCACTGCTCCTCGATCGGCCCCGGCCTCGTTGATGCCGAGTGCGAAGACCGCCGCCAGCACCGGCCCGATGCACGGTACCCAGCCCAGTCCGAACACCGCACCCAGCAACGGGGCACCGGCCAGGCCGGCCGCCGGTCTCCAGCGGGTGCGTACGTCGGCGTCCTTGCCGGGCAGCACACCGAGGAACATCAGCCCCATCGCGACGACGACGAGGCCCAGCACCCTGGTCAGTAACGTGGCATTGCCGGTCAGCAACGCACCCAGCGAGCCGGCCAGGAACCCGGCGGTGACGAAGACCGCGGAGAACCCGGCCACGAACAGCGCGGCACCGGCCACCGTCCGGCGCCGCCCATGACCGTCATCGGGTAGCCCACCGAGTCCGGTCACGTAACCCAGGAAGCCTGGCACCAGAGGCAACACGCACGGCGAAGCGAACGACACCAGGCCGGCCAGCACCGCAACCGGTACGGACAACAGCAGCGACCCGTCCCCGATGACATCCGCAAGCCGCGAACCGATGTCCATACCCCAGCTCAGTTCTCTTCGGCCGTAACGGTCTTGATGATCGCGCGGAGGATAGACGGCTGTGCGATGCCGAGGATGCGCCCAGCCACCCGCCCCTCACGGTCCAGGACCAGGGTGGTCGGTACCGCGTTCGGCGGCACCTGGCCGGTCAATGCCGCTGCGGCCGAACCGTTCTGGTCGACGATCGACGGATACTCGACGCCGAAGGTGCGCTCGAACGCCGCGACCGTAGCGGCGTCGTCGCGGCTGTTGACACCGACGAAGTGCACTTGCTGATCGGCGAACTCGGTGGCCAGGGCGGCCAGGTCTCGGGCTTCCTGGCGGCACGGCCCGCACGCGGCATACCACACGTTCAGCACCACCACCTGTCCCCGCAGAGCGGAAACGTCCACCGGTTCACCACTGCTGGACTCTCCGGTCGGGGACAGCGGCTCGCCGCGGTCGGCCGGTTGTAGTTCGGTCACCGTGCCGTCCCCGGCCACGTAGTTCTTGCCGCTGCCGGCGGCGGCCTGTTCGTCCAGGGTGTCGGCGCGAGCGCACCCGGTGACGGTGACGGCCACCGACACGGTCAACGCCAAGGCGACTGTCCTGATTCTCACGTGCCAGGCACCTGCCGGCTGTCGTCGGGATACAGGTGAGCGGCAGGCTCGCTGTAGCTGACCGATGTGGGAACGCCGTCGACGAACCGTAGCGAGGTCAGCGACGCCAGCCGGCACTCGCGGCGACGTGGATCGTGCCACAGCGGCTTGCCTTCCAGGTGCCGGCGGGTGACCCAGATCGGCAGTTGATGCCCGACGACCAGGGCCTCGTGCCCCGCAGCCTTGGCGGCCGCGTCGCAGGCCGCTGCCAGGACCCGAGTGACCTGGCTGACGTACGGTTCTCCCCACGACGGGCGCAACGGATTGCGCAGGTGCGGCCAGTGACGCAGGTTGGTCAGGGATCCCTCGCCCTGGCCGAACCGCATGCCTTCGAAGTGGTTCTCTGCCTCGATAATGCGCCGTTCTTCTTCGACCTGCAGATCGAACACCTCGGCAATCGGGGCCGCCGTTTCCTGGGCCCGTTGCAGGGGGGACGCGCGGAGCAGCACGATGTCGCGCCCGGTATCACGCAGATGCCCGGCGACGGCCTTGGCCATCTGGCGCCCTAGGTCGGACAGCCCGTAACCGGGTAGTCGTCCGTACAGGATTCCGGCGGGGTTATCCACCTCACCATGGCGCATCAGGTGAACGACGGTGTTGGGCATGGGTTCATCCTCGCAAACGAACCTGGGAGAACTGGAATCCCGGTCTGGCGATGTGCTCGGCGATCCAGGTGCACGGCGCCGGGGACCGGACCGCGTCCTGCGGCACGCGGGACCAGCGCGCGAACACCGCTACCCAGTTTTACGGTGGGCTCATGAGCGCGACCGAGGAGATCCTAGACACCCTTCCCGTCGATTCGCTGGCGCAGCGCCTGGGCGCCGAACCCGACCAGATCCGGCAGGCGGCCGCGGCCGCGCTGCCGGCGCTTCTGGGCGGGATGCAGGTCAACGCCTCCCAAGGCGGCATGGATTCCCTTGCCCGGGCCGTCGGGCAACACAGCCCTGGCCTGTTGCAGGGCGGGGTGAACCTGGACGAGGTCGACACCCAGGACGGGGCGGCCATCACGCGGCACGTCTTCGGTGGCAATACCGATCAGGTGATCAACCAGCTCGGTCGGCTGACCGGCTCCGGTGGGTCAGCACTGGTGAACAAACTGTTGCCGATCCTGGCCCCACTGGTGATGGCATACCTGGCCGGCAAGGTCGGCGACCGGTTGCAGGGTGGGGGCTCCGCCCCGCAGCCGGACACCGGGAGCGGCGGCCGCACCGCGCCGGCCCCGCAGCCTCGCACCGCGCCAGCCCCGCAGCCTCGCACCGATTCGGGCCCCTCCGACGCCACCGGCAACGACGCCACCACGAGCAACGACTCCATCTTCGGCGGCGGCCCGGCGGGCGGCGCAGCCTCAGGCGGGTCCACCGGTGGCGGATTCGGCGACATCCTCGGCCAGGTACTGACCGATGCGACCCAGTCGCAGTCCACCCGGAAGACCTCTCGCGGCACGTCCGGCGGCAGCATCATCACCGACATCCTCGGTGGGCTGCTCGGCGCAGGGCGGCGGTAGCAGGGACTGTTCATGGGCCCAGCACGTCATGGGCCCAGCACGCTGCTGACCCTCAAGCGACTGCTGCGCGCAGCCAGCGGACTGACATCACCGACAGCAGTCACAACGCCACCCGGCACTGACCTCGCTTGCCCACAACCGCCCATACCACCCAGTACCCGCTGCGGGGACCACCCAGTACCCACTGCGGGTCATCCGCCCGTACCATCCATATCGGCCACACACCACCCATCGCTGCGCTCGGCCGACCGCACCAACCACCCGCCCCTGGCCTCGGCTGCCCACACCAACCACCCAAACCACCCGCCCCTGGCCTCGGCTGCCCACACCAACCACCCAACCCACCCAACCTTCACCACCACCACTCCACCCACACCGCCCACACCGACCCCTATGGCGCCGTAAGGCGACCTATGGCGCCGGCGCGCCGCTACCCGACGTACCCCAACAGCGCCACAGGGTCCAGGATGACCGGTTCGGTGTCTCTCTGGCGCCCGGAATAGCCGGTTCACGCACCTCGCTGCGGGGTGCCCATCCCCTGCCTGCGGATTAGCTTCACCCAAAACGGACTGAACACGCCCAATCCGTCCACACACCACGGCCCGCTGAGTTCGGCTACCAGCCCTAACGCTCAACCGGTCACGCGCCACCCGCCGTCGGCTTGGGCTGCCCGTACCAACACCTAAACCACCCCATAGCCCTCGCCGGGAACCCGCCCGTCTCGCCCACATCGACCCCTATGGCGCCGTAAGGCGACCTATGGCGCCGGCGCGCCGCTGCCCGACGTACCCCAACAGCGCCACAGGGTCCAGGATGACCGGTTCGGTATCCCTATGGGAGCGCGGCATGACCAGCCCACGATCCTCGGAGGCCAGCACCGCCGGCTTCCACGAGATCTGCTCCGCCCCAGGCGTCGCAGAGTCCGAGGCATCCCGCCGGAAACGAGCTACACATCGCCGTACGCAGGGCCTTTCACGTGGGCACATCGGGCGCGTGAGTACCCCGGGCCTGTCAGAACTCCGAAAGCCCCAAGCAGAACAGCCACTCCCGGTATACACACGTCGACGAGACGCCACCCGCACCAGCGATCCGGGCTGGCTCACGGCGGCCAGTTCGAGAATTCCGGGGCGGTCCCGGCTAGCATCACTCGTATGGACTGGCTCGATGGGCACGCCTGGGAGGCATGGGTCGGCCTTGCCCTGGTGCTCGGCGCCGCGGAAATGCTGGGAACCGATCTGATCCTGCTCATGCTTGCGGCCGGAGCCTTGACCGGTGCCGGTGCTGCCTTGCTGGGTGCCCCGTTAGTCCCCCAGATCGTGATCGCCGCGATGGCGTCTGCGGCTATGCTCGTACTTGTACGCCCCAGCATCGTCAAGCGGCTGCACGACGGCCCGGAACTGCGAACCGGGTATGAGGCTCTGGTCGGCAAAACAGGCCAGGCGCTGACCCGCATCAGTTCCGAAGAACTGGGCCGGGCCAAGCTAGCCGGAGAAGTATGGTCGGTCCGGCCCGAGGAGGAGCACCTGGTGATGGACGAGGGCAGCCAGGTCGAGGTGGTTGCCATCGAGGGCGCCACCGCCGTTGTGCGGCCAGCGCCAGGGCGCGGGATGTACGTCAATGACCCGAAGGAGATGCGGTAATGGATAGCGTCGTCGGCCTGGTCGTCGCCATTCTCTTGGTGTTGTTCGTCATCGTCGGCATCGGGCGGGCGATCCGGATCGTTCCGCAGGCCAGGGTGGGCGTGGTCGAACGGTTCGGCAAGTTCCGGACCACACTGCCGGCCGGGTTGAATTTCGTGGTGCCGTTCGTGGATGAGGTGCGGTACATGATCGACCTGCGCGAGCAGGTGGTCTCCTTCCCGCCGCAGCCGGTGATCACGGAGGACAACCTGGTGGTCTCCATCGACACGGTCATCTATTTCCAGGTCACCAACCCGGTGGCCGCGACCTACGAGATCTCCAACTACATCCAGGCCATCGAACAGCTGACCATGACCACGCTGCGGAACATCATCGGCGGCATGGCGCTGGAGCGGACCCTCACCTCCCGCGAGGAGATCAACATGGGCCTGCGCGGGGTGTTGGACGAGGCCACCGGCAAATGGGGCATCCGCGTCAACCGGGTCGAGATCAAGGGCATCGACCCACCGCCGTCGATCAAGGACGCGATGGAGAAGCAGATGCGCGCGGACCGGGACAAGCGGGCCGCCATCCTCAACGCCGAGGGCGACCGGCAGTCGGCCATCCTCACCGCGGAGGGCCACAAACAGTCGGCCATCCTCACCGCCGAGGGCGATCGCCAAGCCGCCATCCTGCGAGCCGAGGGCGAGGCCGAAGCCATCGGGACGGTGTTCTCCGCCATCCATGACGGTGCACCGGACCAGTCGGTGCTGGCCTACCAGTATCTGCAGATGTTGCCCAAGATCGCCGAAGGTGACTCCTCCAAGGTGTGGGTCATCCCGAGCGAGATCACCAGTGCGCTCGGCGGCCTCGGATCCATGCTCGGCAGCTCTCCCGGCATACCCGCCCAGACCGAAGGTCCCAAGAAACGCCCGGTACACCGGGACAAGCCACGATTCCGCAGCTCCGCCGAAACAGCGGTGGCCGAGGCGATCGAGGAGGCCAAGCGGGCCGCCCAGCCGGGCGCGGGCAATCCCCCTGCCGGCATACCGCGGGGCGAGACGCGGGCCGGCATCGGCCAGTCCTCGCAGGCGCCACAGCCGGTCGGGCTGCCGGAAGAGCGATTCGACGAGCCGGCCGGGCCGGACGGTGGGGGCGGTTTCACCCCGCCCGGGGGCCGGCATGCCCAGCCCACCGGACAATCCACCGAGCACCACCGCGGCTATGACGAGCGTCGGGGCGGTGGCCTGGTCCGCGATGACAGCGCCGGCGAGGCTGGCGAGGCCGACAAGGCCTACGACATCGGCTACGACGAACCGGACGACTCCGCGCGCAGCTGAACGGGTGCAGCCGTGCGCACCCGATGGAGTACGTAGGCCACGAAGAGGACGAAGCCCACGGACAAGTTGAATTCGACAACCTCTTGCAGCCGGTCGTAGCCGATCTGTGAGGCGACTGGGTAGGACTCGAACAGCGAGGCCATCGGTGTCTCGATGTAGTCGAAGTAGATGTACAACGCGGCTGCCGTGCCGAACCAGGTTGCCAGCCATCGCGACGGCGCGTACAGGAATGCCGGGCGCAGCCAGCCGATCTTCGGGACGAGCAACCGCCCGAAGGCGCCGTACAACCCGACCAGGATGTAGCTGCCATGCAGCAGGTGGCGGCCGAGCAGGTTGTGCAGGTTCGCCTCTCCCTGATAGTTGGCTTCCACCAGTTCCGGCGGGCCGGCGAAGCCGAAAATGCGCTGTCCCCAGCTGATTTCCTCACCGGCGATAAACACCCCGGCGGCGGCCAGCAGTATGTAGGCCGTGGCGGCCAGCCGGTTGGTGCGGCCCAGGTGCAAGGCGATCGTGACGGCCAGACCGACGACAACGACGTACATCAGCGCCGTCAGGTATTCGACAACACTGTCTTCCTTCACCGCGAAGTTGTACAGGTTCTCCCAGATCCAACGCAGCGCAATCGCACCGACAAGCGCGATCACAGGCAACGCCCGGAACCACGGAGCACCGATCATTGCCCAAGCGGGCGACGGTGGTAATTGACCCGGGTCGCCGACCGTGGACCGGCCCTTTTCCATCAAGGACGCTGCCCCGCCGACGTCCTCCCAGGAGCTAGAAGCCTCCTCGTCCCAGTTCGGTGCGCACTTGACCCGCGCCAAGAGATTACTTGTTTTCGCCATTGTGGATTCCAGTCCTCCCCACCCGCTGGTCCGCCCCATACGGACTCATGGCACAAATTGCCATTATTCATCTCTTGCTGCTGCCGACGTCAAGCCGTGGGGCATTCACCCTTGCCGTCGCGCGGTTGGGCAGCCGGCACCCACCCTCCTGAGCGGGTGACATGCGGCCGTAATACCGGCTATCGGTGGCGGCCCAACTGGATGCTGCCGCCTACGCGGTGGCGGCTCAGCTGGATGCTGCCGCCTGCGCGGCGGCCGGCAGTGCATCGACGATGCGGGACAACGCCTCCTGCTCGTGTGCACCGGAGAGGAACCAGGCTTCGAAACACGACGGCGGCAGGTAGACGCCCTGGTCCAGCATGGCGTGGAAGAACCTGGCGAACGCCCCGGTGTCCTGGGTCCTGGCACCGGCGTAGTCCCGGACCTCGGCGTCGGTGAAGAACACGCTGAACATCGTCCCCGCCCGGCCGATGCGGTGCGGTACACCGGCGGCCGTCAACGCCCCGGTGACGGCTTCGATGAGCTGATCAGCGCTGGCACTCAACCGTTCGTACAGCTCCGGTGTGCACTGCCGCAGAGTAGCCAAGCCTGCGGCGGTGGCCACCGGGTTTCCGGACAAGGTACCTGCCTGATAGACCGGGCCGGCCGGTGCCAGGTAGGCCATCACTTCGGCCCGGCCACCGAAAGCCGCGGCCGGGAACCCGCCCCCCATCACCTTGCCGAATGTGAGCAGGTCGGGAGCCCCTGCTTCGGCGGCCGCGGCCGCGCCGGTGGCCGAGCCGAGCCAGCCCCCCGCGCTGACCCGGAACCCGGTCATCACCTCGTCGCTGATGAGCAGCGCCCCGTGCTCGGCCGTCGCCGTGCGCACGGCCTGGTAGAAGCCTTCCGACGGCGGGACGACGCCCATGTTCCCGGCTGCCGCCTCGAGAATCACCGCTGCCACCGTGTCTGCGTGTTCGGCGAACGCGGCATGTACGGCGTCGATGTCGTTGTACGGCAGCACGATGGTGTCGGCGGCGCTGGGCGCAGTGACGCCCGGAGTGTCCGGTAGCGCGAAGGTCGCCACCCCAGAGCCGGCAGCGGCCAGCAACGCGTCGACGTGGCCGTGGTAGTGCCCGGCGAACTTGATGATCCTGGAACGCCCGGTAAAACCGCGGGCCAGCCGTACCGCCGACATCGTCGCCTCGGTACCTGAATTGACCAGTCTGACCTGTTGCGCGGCGGGCACCCTGGCGCTGATCTCCTCGGCCAGCAATACCTCGTTCTCCGTCGGTGTACCGAACGAGAACCCCTGCTCAGCAGCATGTGTCACTGCCTCGAGCACCGCCGGGTGCGCATGCCCCAGGATCATCGGGCCCCACGAACACACCAAGTCCACGTACCTGTTGCCGTCCACGTCGAGCAGGTACGGGCCGCGCCCTGCGGCCATGAATCGTGGTGTACCCCCGACGGAGGCGAATGCCCTGACCGGAGAGTTGACCCCACCCGGAGTGATCTGGGTGGCCCGGGCGAACAGCTGTTCCGAACGGTCGATGCTGGTGTTCATTCCTTGCCCTGCAACCATTCTGCTGCCTCCGCTGCCCAGTAGGTAAGCACCACGTCGGCCCCGGCCCGCACGAACGAGGTGAGGAACTCCTCGATGCTCGCCCGCCGGTCGATCCACCCGTTGGCCGCGGCAGCCTCGACCATCGCGTACTCGCCGGAGACCTGGTAGGCCCAGGTGGGCACCGAGCTTGCCTCCGCCACCCGGGTGAGCACGTCCAGATAGGGCAGCCCTGGTTTCACCATGACGATGTCGGCCCCCTCGGCGATGTCCAGCTCCACCTCACGCAGCGCTTCTCGGGCGTTGGCCGGATCCTGTTGATACGTGCGCCGGTTCCCGGACAGCTGGGAATCCACCGCCTCCCGGAACGGGCCGTAGCAGGCTGAGGCGAACTTGGCCGCGTAGGCGAGCAGGACGACATCGTGAAAACCCTCACCGTCCAACGCTTCTCGCACCGCAGCTACCTGCCCGTCCATCATTCCGGACAACCCGAGAACATGCGCTCCGGCGCGGGCCTGCGCCAACGCCATCGACCGGTACCGAACCAGGGTGGCGTCGTTGTCGATGCGACCGTCGGCGGCGAGCACACCGCAGTGTCCATGGCTGGTGAACTCGTCCAGGCACAGGTCGGCCATGAGGACGGTGTCATCGCCGAACTGCGCACGCAGCTGCCGCAACGCATTGTTCAACACGCCGTCCGGGTCGTCGGCACCGCAGCCCTGCTCGTCCCGTTCCGCCGGAACCCCGAACAGCATGATGCCCCCCACCCCCGCACCGACCGCGTCCGCGACCGCCACCGGCAACGATTCGCGGGTGTGCTGGTACACACCCGGCATCGACGAGATGGGCTGCGGCGCATCGATTCCGTCCCGCACGAACATCGGCAACACCAACTGATGCGGCCGGACGGTGCGTTCGCGGGTAAGCCGGCGGATGGCGGAGGTGCTCCGCAGCCGACGAGGGCGCAGCGTCGGCGCAGTGGGCACGGACTGCATCAACACCTACCGGGCGTGCCGGCGGTACGCCGGCCGGCGCTCACTAGGCCGCAGAACCGGTTCGCCCGCCGCCACCGCCTCATGCCGCAGCCCGGCGCCGAACTCGGCCAGGGCGTCGACCAGGGCCAGCGAACTCGCTTCGGCGGCCAGCACGTCGACTCGAAGTCCATAGTCTTCCGCAGTCTTTGCGGTGGCCGGGCCGATACATGCCACCGCTGTGCTGACATGCGGCTTGCCCGCGATACCCACCAGGTTGCGGACGGTGGACGAGGAGGTGAACAGCACCGCGTCGAAGGATCCGTTCTTGATCGCGTCCCGGATCTCCACCTGTGGTGGTGCCGCCCGCACCGTCCGGTAGGCGGTGACGTCGTCGACTTCCCAGCCCATTTCCTGCAACCCGGCGATCAGGGTGTCGGTAGCGATGTCGGCCCGTGGCAACAAAACCCGGTTGATCGGGTCGAGGATGCGGTCGTACGGTGGCCAGTCCTCCAGCAGGCCCTTGGCCGACTGTTCACCGGTCGGCACCAAGTCGGGCTCGATTCCCCACTCCCGCAACGCCTCCGCGGTGACGCCGCCGACGGCCGCAACCTTCAACCCGGAGAAGGCCCGGGCATCCAGGCCGAGCGTTGTGTAGCGGTCCTTGATGGCCCGCACCGCGTTGACGGAGGTGAAGCCGACCCACTCGTAGCGCCCGGTCACCAGACCCTTGACGGCCTTGTCCATCTGGTGTGGGGTGCGCGGCGGCTCCACCGAAATCGTCGGCACGATGCTGGCGGTTGCACCGTAGTGGGCCAACGCGTCCACCGTCGGCCCGGCCTGCGCCTGGGTTCGCGGTACCAGCACCTGCCACCCGAACAACGGACGGCTCTCGAACCACGATCCGCACTGCGCATCGGCGGTGGTGGAACACACGGCCACCAGGGCGCCTTGCCACTCCTGCGCGGGCAGCTCGGCCACCGTGCCGCCCAGCTCACCGAGCCTGGTGTGCACCGAGTGTTGTCCCACCCGGGAACCGTGGGAGGTGATGACCACCCCGCCGGCGGCATCCCGCCCGGCGTGCACCAGCTCGGCGGCCGCTTCGCTCAGTTGGTGCCGGTCGCCGATGAGCACCACGGCAGAGTGCGGGCTGGTCAGCCCGCTGGCGTCGAACCGCCGGGAGACGTCGACCACGTGCATGCTCGCGCTCTTGGCGCTGGTGGGCGATACCCCGGCGTACAGCGGGACGGCGGTGTGCACGGAAACCCCGGGAACCACCTCGAAAGGTACGTCCGCCTTCGACAGGCCGGCCATCTCCTCCGCCAGTCCGCTGAACGTGCTGCCGTCGCCGTTGAGCAACCGGACCACCAAACGGCCCTCTTTGGCCGCCTTGCTCATGATGCGGGTTCGCGCGGCGCGGGTGATCGGTTGCCCGCCCTGGCAACCGACCTCGAGGACTTCCACGTCCGGGCCGCAGATGGTGCGGAAGATCTCCTCGCAGTCGGCGTCGACACAGGCGTGATCGAGCATGACGGCGTCGGCGTCGGCCAGCACCTGGGTGGCCCGAACGGTCAACAAACCGGGATCTCCCGGACCCGCTCCGACGAACACGACCTTGCCTGACGTCGAACCCCTACTCATGAACCAACCCCCGAGGATGCGTAGTGTGTCCCAGCCGGCCCACCCTCCCGCGCAGTGAGTCCGGCACTGGTGTTGAGGAGGTGATCGGCAGCGGCCCGGCCGAGGTCGGCTGGTGCTGCCACGGACCCGGACGCGACGTGGCGCACAACCGGGGGACCACCGGCCGCGACACGCAACACCAGGTCGGCACCGTACCGCTCGGCGAGCGCCCCGACCGGTGCGCTGCACCCGGCCTCCAGCGCGGTCAGCAAGGCACGCTCGGCCGTCACCGCCGCCCGCGTGTCGGGATCCTCCAGAGCACTGAGCATCGACACGACGGCTTCGTCGTCGCTGCGGCACTCCACCGCCAACGCCGCCTGCCCGGGTGCGGGCACCATCAGGCTGGGGTCGAGCAGCTGCGTGGCCTGCGACAACAGGTCCAGCCTGCCGAGCCCGGCCGCAGCGAGGATGACGGCGTCGACGCGACCCGCGGCTATGGTGTCGATGCGGGTCTGCACGTTGCCGCGGATCTGCACGATCTGCAGCCGCGGGAAGGCGTCCAGCAGCTGGGCCGCGCGGCGCGGCGACCCGGTCCCGACCCGGGCGCCGGCGGGCAGGCCCGCCAACGGTGTCCGGTCCCGGGAGATCACCGCATCGCGCACGTCGGCCCTGGCGGGTATCGCCGCCACGGTGAGGCCGTCCGCAGGCGCGGTCGGCAGGTCTTTCAGGGAATGCACGGCCAGGTCGATCACGCCTCGCACCAAGGCCGAACGCAGCGTGGATACGAAGACCCCAGTACCACCGAGGCTGGCCAACGGCGCGCTGGTACGATCACCCGCACTGGTGATCTCGACCAACTCGACCGGCCGCCCGCACTGCCGATTGATCGCCCGTGCCACGCCACGACTCTGGTTGAGGGCCAGCGGGCTTCGCCGGGTACCCAAACGCAGGACTGCCCCCGCCGGTGGGTTCATGAGCCGCTCCGGCGGACGAAGAAGGCCACCGGGTCCAGCGGCGGCAAAGACTGGTCGCCCGGTGCGGACAGCGCGTCCGGAAACGCGTTGTCCCGGTTGAGGTCGACGTTGAGGTCGAACAGGTCGCGCAGGGCCTCCGCGTAGGAGGCTCCCCCTTGCGCTGTCAAGGATTTCACCCGGACGGTCGGAGTGTGCAGCAGTTTGTCCGCCACCCGGCGGACCGCAGTGGTGACCTCGTCCAGGACTGCCGGGTCGACACTGCCCAGTCTGCCCTTGACCCGTTGCAGTTCGGCGTCCACCACGTCCTGGGCGCGGGCCCGCAACGCGGCCACGGTGGGGGCCACCGACGCGGCGTGCCGGTCCAGTTGCCAGGCGGTCACTTCGGCATCGACGATGAGCTGCGCCGCCGAGGTGGCGTCCTGCCGGCTTACCCCGGCCAACGCGGCACCCAGGTCGGCCAGGTCACACACGTGCACGCCCGGCAACTGGGCACACGCGGGGTCGATGTCTCGTGGCAGGCCGAGGTCGACGAACAGCATGCTGTGTTCACGTCCGGTGCGGGCCTGTCGCAGGGTCTGCGGCTCGATCAGGTAGCCCGGTGCACCCACACAGGAGACGACGATGTCGGCATCGGCCAGCGCGTCGTTGACCGCCCGCGGATCACGCTGATCCACCGGCGTCGCACCGCAGCTGGCCGCCAGCCGGGCGGTGCGGTCCGGTTGACGGCCGGCGATCACGATCGCACCCACGCCCGTGCGGTCGGCCGTGGTTGCGGCCAGAGCACTCATCGCCCCGGTGCCCAGCAGCATGACGGTGGCCCGGGAAAGGTCGATTCCGAGATCGGCGGCCTGTGCGAAACCCGCGGTGACCAGTGACGGGCCGGCGCGGTCGATGTCGGTCTGCGCGTGCACCCGCTTGCCCACCCGTAGCGCATCTTGCAGCAGCGGCGACAGTTCCCGGCCGATGATGCCCTCCTGCTGGGCGTACCGGTACATGTCGCGGACCTGGCCGAGGATCTGCGACTCGCCGACAGCCATCGAGTCCAAACCGGCGGCGACCGTGAACAGGTGTTGAACGGCCTGGACACCATAGTGGGCGTACATGTGTTCGGCGACGCCCCGCACCTGCAAGCCGGTGTATTGCTCCAGCATCGACGCGATGTCGGACAGCGCCCCGTGGAACGCGCAGACGTGGGCGTACACTTCGAGCCGGTTGCACGTACTCAGTACCGCGGCCTCGTCGATGTGGTCGGACTGGATCAACGCAGCAGACAGTTGCCCGGCTCGCCCGTTGAGCGAAGCTGCTTGTTCGAGGACGGGCAGGGGTGCCGAGCGGTGGGAAAGCCCCACGACCAGGACGCTCATGACACTCCTTGGGATTGCGCTCCTACATGTAGGCAACGTGCATGTCACACTAATGTCTGCGTCGGCTGCGGCCCAAATTGAGAACGGCGTTCTCCTGGGCCGCTGTGGTTGGGCGCAGCACACCGGCCAGCCGCTGCCGGTCGATTCTCCAGTACTGATGCATGTGACCGTCGATCAGCACCACCGGGATGAGATCTCGGTAGCGCGCTTCCAGGTCGGGCCGGTCGTCCAGACTGAGGTAGTCGAAACCGAGCCCGAATTCAGCGGTGACTTCCGAGACGATCTGCCGGGCCGGCCCGCACAGGTGACACCCTTCGCGCCCGATCAGCGTCACCGAGCGCCGAGGTGCGCAACCCGCCATGGATCCATGGTACCTTTCGCCAACGCCGAACGCCCAACCGAATCGCGCCCAGTCGGAGCGTCCCCGGCCTGCGGACCGGGCGGTGCGACCAAGATGCGGTGCGACCAAGATCACGAATCGCCGAATGCGGACCCGCGTTCCTCCAACAGTTCGTACAGCGTGCGCTGGATCGTTTCGCGCACCTGGTCGGTCAGTTCGAAGACCAGCATCGGGTCGTCCGCGCCCTCCGGCCCGTACGGTCGGGTGGGGATGGGTTCACCGAACCGGATCAACCATTTCGACGGCAACGGAACCAGCCCCAGCGGCCCCAGCAACGGGAACAGCGGAGTGACCGGGACGTACGGCACCCCCAGAATCCTGGCAAGCGTACCCAGATTACCGATGATGGGATAGGTCTCCTCGGCACCCACGATGGAACACGGAATGATCGGCGCGCCGGTCCGTAACGCCGTGGACACGAACCCGCCGCGGCCGAAGCGCTGCAGCCGGTACCGCTGGCTGTACGGCTTGCCGATGCCTTTGAACCCCTCCGGCCATACGCCCACCAGGTGGCCGCCACTCAGGAGCCGTTGCGCGTCAGCCGTGTTCGCCAAGGTCACCCCGGTCTTGCGGGCCACGTCGCTGATCACCGGGAACTTGAACATCAGGTCGGCACCCAGCATGCGCAGGTACCGCCCGGACGGGTGGTCGTCGTGCACCGCGAGCGCGGTCATCATGGCGTCCATCGGGACCGCACCGGCGTGGTTGCCCACGATCAGGCCTGCCCCTTGCGACGGGATGTGCTGTATTCCAGAGGTTTCCACCCGGAACCAGGAACGGTACAGGGGGCGCAGCGTGGTGGCGAAGATTTCGTCGCAGAACTCGGGATCGAAGCCGAACTCGTCGATCGTGTAGTCCCCGCGCAGCCGGCGGGACATCAGCTCCAGGGCCCGGGCCACGAACTCCATCAACTCGTCGAGCGTTTGTTCGGCCTTGTCGCCGGGCGGGGCCCCTTGACTCTTCTGTGCAGCTTGCCGCATCTGTGCGGCGATCTGGCGGGCAGCCTCTTCGGCCTGGCTTACCAGCCTGAGTCCCCGCTCGCGCGCCTCATCCGGGGTTTGCGGTTCGGACGGGGGCTTGGGCTCAGGCGAAGAATCCGGATTGGGCGGGGAATCCACATCAGCCGACGGCGTGAGGCCAGAACTGTGCGATGCGGGGCTCACGAGGTGCCCTCCTTGGTGCGGCGGCGGGATGCGTCCCGAGGGCGAGACGAGTGGCCCCGGCCCGGGCCGGCCGGGCTGCCCGGCCGGGCGGAAGCGCCCTCCGGCACCGGCAGCCCGATGCTTGCGAATCCGGCACGCAATGCTGAATCGACATACGAAACGGAGTCCGAGGCGTGCCAACCGCGTTGCTGCCGCGACGTCAAATAGTCTTCGAACGCCTCTTTGGTGTCGTAGCTGCATTCGTATCCGAGCATGTCACGCATCCTGGTGGTGTCCAGGCCGCGCCCGTACTGCAACAAGCTCCACTCTTCGGCGCCGATTTCCACCCCGGTCAAGCGTTTGATGACCCGGTCGGCCCACGCGGTGAGCTGTTGCGGCACCATCAGGGGAGGCCGTCCGGCCATCGCCACCATTTGCAGCAGCGCGATCACGTTGTCGCCGGCGATGTTCACCACCCCGGATGCCTCGGAACGCACCGCGGCCAGGGTGGCGCCGATGGCGTCGTCCTCGTGCACCAGCTGGATCCGCGGGTCGAATCCGGCCACCACCGGTACTACCGGAAGTTCGAACACGTCGGTGAGCGGAGTGTGCATGCCCGGTCCGACGATGTTGGCGAACCTCAGCACAGTGAGGTTCAGATCCGGGCGGCGGCGTGCCAGCGCTCTGGCATATCCCTCCACATCGACGGTGTCCTTTGCCCAGCCGGAACTCGGCGGAACAGCCGGTTCGATGTCCTCGGTGAACATGGCCGGGTCGACGGCGCTACCGCCGTACACGCCCGCGGTGGACTTCAGGACCAGCCGGCGAACCTGTTCGGATCCCTGGCAGGCCGCCAGCATCTGCATGCTGCCGATGACGTTGATCTCTTTCATGGCTGCGCGGGCTCCCCGGCCCGCCCCTGGCGGGGACGTGGAGATCACCCCCATGTGCACCACCGTGTCGATGTCGGCGTCCGCCAGCAGTCGCCGCACCTCGACCGGTGATCGTAGGTCGACCCGGAAAAAGGTGGCCTTACCGATGTCGTGCGCGGGAGCCACGACATCGACGCCGATCACCCGGCCGATTCCTCGTTGTTTCGCCACGGTACGAGCGAACCGTCCGCCGAGGTACCGGCTTACGCCCGTGACCAGCACATTGCGTGCCATGGCCGCCGGGGGCTACTTCTTGTTTCGGCGCTGGTGGCGAGTGCGGCGCAACAGCTTGCGGTGCTTCTTCTTGGCCATGCGCTTGCGGCGCTTCTTGATAACGGAACCCATGAGACCTCACGACGGTTGGCTGAAAGGAGTCGGCACTCCGGACCCGGAGCGCGACACCCCAGACTACCGGCTCAATCGAGCCAAGGGTCCAATCCACGCAGCGGGAAAACGGCCCGCCGAGTGGCCATCACGGCTCGGTCCAGCGCGTCGTCAGGGTTGTAACCGACTTCCCAAGGCTCGAACCAGCCACTGCGGTCGTCACCCATGACCGCGACCGCGTCCCGGCTGAAACGTTCCCGAACGTGGTCCAACCAGTCCCGAGGCACCGGCGTGGCCTGATCCACCGGACGGTGCGCGGCGATAGCCACCAGGTGTGCCCACGCGCGCGGCACCGCATCGAAAATCTCGTACCCCCCGCCACCGGTGGCGATCCACTTACCGTCGCATACCTCGTGCGCCAGGTCGTGCAGCATGGTGGCCACCACCCGTTGCGCGTCAACGCTGACACCCATGTGCGCCAACGGGTCGAGGAAATGGGTGTCGGCTCCGTGCTGAGTGACCAGCACTTCGGGCTGGAATGCTCGCACCAAGTGCGGGACGACGGCATGGATCGCCCGTAGCCACCCTTGGTCGGACACGCCGGGCGGCAACGCGACGTTGACCGCCTCGCCCTGCGCCGACGGCCCGCCGATCTCGTCCGGCCAACCGGTGCCGGGAAACAGCACCCGCCCGCTCTCGTGGATCGAGATGGTCAGCACCCTTGGCTCGTCCCAGAACAGTGCCTGGGTACCGTCCCCGTGGTGGACGTCCACGTCGACGTAGGCCACTCGCTGCACACCCAGTTCCAGCAGCCGGTGAATCGCGCCACCGAGATCGTTGTAGACACAGAATCCACTGGCCCGGTCAGCCATCGCATGGTGCAGGCCACCGCAGAAATTGACCGCGTGCGCCACCTCGCCGGACCAGACCTGCTCGGCGCACTGCACGCTGCCGGCGAAGATACGGGCACTGGCCTCGTGCATGCCGATGAACGCGGGCACGTCCGGAGTGCCTAAACCGTGGGATAGGTCGGCCTGCTCCGGGTGGACGGAGGCGTGTTCGATGGCGGCGATGTAGTCCGCATGGTGCACAACCTGCAGCTGCTCGTTCGTGGCAGGCGACGCGCCGGCGACCTGTACCCCGGGCAGATCGAACAACCCGAGCGAGGTGGCCAACCGGGCGGTGAGGTCCAGACGCAGCGGGTTGAGCGGATGCGAGGGGCCGAAGTCGTACCGAGTGAACTCCGGCGACCACACGACGCGTGTCCCTGCCGACATGACTAGTAAATATGCCACGAGGCAGGTGGTGCGCAAGTATAGATTGCGCAACGGCGGGGAATCGTCGTGACCAACGGTCCCCTCCCCCGCCGACCCGGACGACGAGTGGCTGCGGCAGCGCTGCGGCCACGCCTGGCAGGAGAACGGATGCGGTTACCGTCCACCGACATCGCGACGCGGGAAGGACAGTTCAGCTCCCGCCGCGAACGGTTCAATCGCCGCGCTCAAGCGCACCCGGCACGGTTCGCACTGGCCGCCTTCACCGCTGTCAACGCGTTCTTCGTCGCGCTCCTGCAATTGCCGATCGCGACAGCATCCGGGCAGCGCGCACCGTTCGTGGATTCACTGTTCACCGCAGTCTCAGCCACCTGCGTGACCGGGCTGGTGACCGTGGACACTGCCGCCTACTGGTCCACGTTCGGACATGTGGTGATCCTCAACGCGATCGCGGTCGGCGGGTTGGGCATCATCACCATCGCCTCGCTGCTGAGCATCATGGTGTCCGCCAGAATGGGCTTGAACTACCGGTTGTTGGCAGCCAGAGAGACCAAAACCGAGCGACTGGGCGAGTTGGGGTCGCTGCTTTCGGTCGTTCTGGTGACCACGCTGGCCATCGAGACGGTCATCGTCGCGGTGCTGTTCCCGCGGCTCGTGCTGGCCGGGGAATCGGTGCGAGATGCTTTGTGGCACTCGGTGTTCTACGCGGTGTCCGCCTTCAACAACGCCGGCTTCATCATCCACGAGGGTGGCCTACCAACTCATCCGGGTGACTGGTGGCTGACCGTTCCGATCATGGTCGGCGTCTTCTTGGGCAGCCTGGGGTTCCCGGTGCTCTTGGCGGTGCGGCGCAATCTGCGCCGGCCGGCCAAATGGGGTTTGCACGCCAAACTCACCTTGTCGATGACCACGGCGTTGTTCCTGGCCAGCGTGGTGCTGCTCGGCTGGTTCGAGTGGCGCAACCCCCAGACGCTCGGACAGTTGACGCCGGGCCAGAAGGTCCTGGCCGCCATCTTCCTGGCGGTCATGCCCCGCTCCGGTGGTTTCAACACGGTGCCCACGGCGGAACTGGAGCACACCTCGATGCTGTTGACCGACGCGATGATGTTCGTCGGCGGCGGCTCGGTGTCCACCGCCGGCGGGATCCGGGTGACGACGCTGGCCGTGCTCTTCCTGGTCATCGTCGCGGAATCCCGCGGTGACCGCGACGTGGAGATCTTCCGTCGGCGCATACCCACCGATTCGCTGCGGCTGGCTGTCTCGGTCACGTTCGTCGGGGCGACGCTGGTGCTCATCGGCTCGTTGATTCTGGTGGAGACGACCAGGGTGTCGCTGGATCTGGTGCTGTTCGAGGTCCTCAGCGCGTTCGCCACCTGCGGGTTGTCCACCGGTTTGAGCGCGGAGTTGCCCGATGCGGGCAAATACGTGTTGACCGCGCTCATGTTCATCGGCAGAACCGGCACAATGACCCTTGGCGCCGCGCTCGCGATGCGGGAGCGGTCCAGGATGTTCCGGCAACCGGAAGAGAGGCCGATCATTGGCTGAACGAGACCTGCACAGCGATTCGGTCCTGGTGATCGGGCTCGGCCGGTTCGGGGCATCGGTCGCCGAGTCCTTGGCCAGCCTGGGGCACGACGTGCTGGCCATCGAACGCGACCCGGAGCTGGTACGCAAGTGGGCACCGGTGCTGACCCACGTGGTGGAGGCGGACGCGACCCAGCCCGAATCGTTGTCCCAGCTGGGTGCCGAGGAGTTCCCGATCGCCGTGGTGGGCATCGGTTCTTCCATCGAGGCCAGTGTGCTGTCCACAGCCAACCTGGTGGACATGGGCTGCAAGCAGATCTGGGCCAAGGCGATCAGCATGGAGCACGGCCGGATCCTGGAGCGGATCGGCGCTCACCATGCCGTCTTTCCCGAGTACGACATGGGAGAGAAAGTGGCTCACCTGGTCAGCGGCCGGCTGATGGACTACATGTCCTTCGAGGACGGCTACGCCATCGTGAAGATGCGCCCGCCCTTGGAAACCCAGGGTTTCACCCTCGCGGAATCACAGGTTCGCAAGAAGTACGGGGTCACCGTGGTCGGGATCAAGTCTCCCGGTGAGGATTTCGAGTACGCCAGCTCGGACACTCGAATCACCGGGCACGACGTGTTGATCGTGTCCGGGGACAATGAGTTGATCGAACGGTTCGCCGCACGGCCGTAGGCTCAGGCGGTTCCGGACGACAGTTCGACCGACCGGTTCTTGGCGGCCTCCATGGCGGCGAGGAACGCGGCCCGGACCTTGTGGTTCTCCAGTTCGCGCAGGGCGGCCACCGTGGTGCCGGCTGGGCTGGAGACCTGTTCGCGCAGAATACTCGGGTGGGTGCCTGTCTCGGCCAGCATGGTCGCCGCGCCGTAGACGGTCTGGATCGCCAGCTCGGTCGCGGTGGCCCGGGGCAGCCCCAGCAGCACACCGGCCTCGATCATCGATTCGACCACGAAGAAGATGTACGCCGGACCGGACCCGGACAGGGCGGTGACCGCGTCCTGGTGACGCTCGGCTACCTGCACCACCTTTCCGGTGGAACTCAGGATGTCGCTGGCGCGCTGCAGTTGCGCGGCGCTGACACCGGCGCCGGCAGAGATCGCCGTCATGCCCTGGTCCACCAAGGCGGGAGTGTTCGGCATGACCCGCACCACGGACACCCCGGCACCCAGTCGCTGTTGCACGTAGTCGGTGCTGATACCGGCCGCGATGCAGATCACCAGATGATCCGGGCGGACCACCGGGGCCAACTCGCTCAGCAGTGCGTCCATGTCCTGTGGTTTGACCACCAGCACGAGCGTGTCGGCCAGCTGAGCCGCTTCGGCGTTGCCCAGTACGTCCACCGCGTAGCGGGTGCGCAGTTCCCTGACCCGGTCTTCGCGGCGTTCGGTGATCACCAGGTTGTCGCGGGACCAACCGGCGCGCAACAGCCCCGACAACAGGGTTTCTCCCATCACCCCGGCACCGAGCAGGGCAACGCGGGTGGTGTCGTGCACAGTCACGGCCGTCACCCCTTCCGGATCATCGATCGCACGAACAATGCGGCGTTGGACGGGCGCTCGGCCATCCGCCGCATCAGGTACTCGTACCACTGCCGGCCGAACGGTAGGTAGACCCGCACCGTCTCCCCGCCACCGGCCAGTCTGCGTTGCTCCTTCGGGCGCACGCCGTGCAGCATCTGGAACTCGTAGGAATCGGTGGAACGCCCGGCATCGGCGATGAGGGCCTGCGCGATCTCGACCAGCCTGGGGTCGTGCGTGGCGATCATCGGATAACCCTGGCCGCGAATCAGCACCTTCAGCGCGCGGGCGTAGGCGCGGTCGACGTCTGCGGAGTTGCGGTAGGCCACCGACGCGGGCTCGTCGTAGGCGCCCTTGCACAGCCGCACCCGCGAACCCGCGCTGGCCAGGTCCTTCGCGTCGGCCTCGGTCCGGCGCAGGTATGCCTGCAGGACCACGCCGAGCCAGGGGAAGTCTTCCCGCACCTGCCGGGCCAGGTCCAACGTGTCGTCGACGGCGGTGTGGCCCTCCATGTCCACGGTGACGGTGGTGC
>PDSI01000119.1 GCA_002748415.1 Micrococcales bacterium
TGATGGCAAGGACCGAGAAAAAAGCCAGGCAAGCCCCAACCAGCACGCCATTCACGGCTCGCTCGATATGACGCGTGATATTCATGACGCGGCCCCCAAACTCGGTGTGATTGTATTGGTGAGCGAGGGCCCGGTGCTGTAGTGGGCGCCTTCGCTCAGTGCGCCGTATGGGATTTCAAGTCCTGGCGAAAAATAGCATAACAACTCCGGGGAAATCAAGATCGTTGCGGCCCTGCCGTGTGCGGCCGCAGTGCGCGTACGCCGGGAGCCGGTGGGAATTGGCCGTGAGACGCGCTACTTCCCGCCGTCGTCGTACAGTGCCCGGGTCAGCAGCCTCACCTCATGCTGGAAACCAGCGTTCCAGGGCTTGCGCGATCCCGTTGGAGTTGTTGTCAGCCGTGACCTCGTCGGCAGCTTCTTTGGCCTGCCCGACCGCATTGCCCATGGCGATGCCCAGTCCGGCGACTCGGAGTAGATCGACATCGTTCTGGTTGTCCCCGAATGCGACCGTCCGCTCTACCGCAATGCCGGACCGGCCGCAGTGGTCGAGCAGCGCGGTTCCCTTGTTGACCCCGAGTGCGGTGGCCTCGAAGCAGAACGAGAAGGAGAACGCGAACTCCAGCCGGTCTGCGAAGGGCGCCGCCAGTTCGTCCGCCACCTCGCGCAACTGTTCCGGAGGTCCGCTGAACATCAGCTTGTGCACCGGGACCGGGATCCTGGTGATGTCGGCCACCTGGACAGCCTCGGTGCCGTTCTCGCCCGTCTCTACCGAAATCATGTACGCATCAGGTGATTCCGTGTATACATGGGCGGCGTGCGGCACCAGAGGCGATACCGGAAACCGGCGGGCATGGTTGACGAGTTCGGCATAGAGGTCGTTCTCGATCGTCTTGGACCACAAGGTCTGTCCGGTCATGGCATCGATCAGGCATGACCCGTTCCAGCCGAACAGCACCATTCCGTCCCGGGGTAGACCCGCACGGTCGGCCACCCGCTGCAGTCCGACCGGCGGCCGCCCGGAAGCCAGCGCAATCTGGGTGCCGGCCTCGTGTGCGCGGAGCAAGGCGTCTCGGGTCGCAGGCAGGACCGTGAAATCGCTGGTCAACAAGGTGCCGTCGACGTCGCACACGATCAGTTGTGGGGGCTGCATCACACGTCCGGTTTATCGTTACTACGCCAACAAAGCCAGCTTGAGGTCACAACCCAGGCACGGGGTTGGGCACGTCCGGCGGCAGGGGTCCCTGCTCATCGGCGGAGGACTACACCTGCGACCCCACACTCAAGTACGAAGAGCCCGACAACACTGCCTACATGATTCTCATTCCGGTGGAAATGGATTCGGCAGCTTAGTCCCACAGCGTCCGTTCGGGATGTGGTCGGCGTGGTCGTTGCCGGGTGGGGCGCGGCGACTTGAGATCCTGCTGGTTTGTGAGTATTCGGTGGAAGGCTGCGGCAGTTGTCGGTGCCAACGCTGATGATGCCCGCTGCGGTGTGCGGTCCGATGAGTTGCGCGGTGCGGTCCGATGAGTTGATGGGCCGGCTCGGGACCCGGTTTGCTTGGCTGGGGCGGCGAGGGCAAGAGAGGCTGGCCCCCGGCCTGCCTGGGGCCGGTGCGGGTGCATCCCTGGACCCGGCCCAGTACCCCTGCGCGCCGCCGGCTGGTTTGCCGCGATAGCGCATCGCGAACACCCTGAATCCGGTCGATCGCTCGGGCCTGTTGTCGCGAGCAGTGGCATCGCAGGGCATGCGCTCGCGGCAATCGGGCGGTGTGAGCCGGTGACTGATTTCAGTCGCCGAATTCAATTGTTGCTTGGGCAGATACATCGAGAAGTGGTCCGATCTGTCGGATGCGTCAATACTTTTCGTGGTTTCGTGGCTACGCCTCGAAGTTGCGTTCGGCATTCCGCGCGGAGTCTGGTTGACTGCGTTCACCCCGCTGAATGGATGTCCATGGCCACGACTACCAACTCCGCTCGTGAACAGACCTCGTCGATGCCGGGCAAGGGTGCTCCTGGCGGTCGTATCCGGGTGGGAGCGACGATCGTCGCCGTGTTGATCGCGGCTTTCGCGCTGTGGGCGGTGGTCCACAACGCACGCGCGCCAGCGGACTGGGAGACGCACGTCCAGATCATCGAGGAGGGCACACCGACCGCGTCCACCGATGTGGACTGCCGGCAGATGTACAGCCAGACCCAGCTGCCCTACCACAACAGCCACTTCATCGAGCGGTGCTTGCAGGTGCAGGCGGACTCCGCCTTCACCGCCGCCACCAAGACGGCTGAGTGGTTGCGCCAGTACGACGGCATGATCTACGAGGAACACACCGGGGACCCGGACTCCTTGAACGTCGTGCGGCTGCACTACCAGGGCGCCATCGTCATCGTTCGCGCCTACCCGCAGGTAGTCCGCAACAGTTTCGACCCGTACACCCATGAGGTTCCCGAAGATGTCAAGGAGACCTTCTTTGTCGAGATCAGCGGGAACAAGGGAAGCTGAGCCTGTCGGCGGTGGGCTCGCCGGGGAATCGCCAGCCCTGGCGGCAGTGCTGAATGGCGATCAGCAGCAATTGCTCCAATGTGCCCGGCTCCAGCCGCCGCGCTCCTTCGGCGCTGGCGCTTCGGTGCGCCGCATCGAAAAGCGAGACGAGAGTTCCCGCGAAACTCGTCGCGAACAGCGGGTCGGTATCGGTGCCGGCCTGTTCCCGAAGCACCTGGGCCAGCCACCGGGTCTGCCGCATCCAGACCTGACCGTGCAGGTAGGCGCCGGAACGAGACAGCAGCTGCGGGCCGAATCGATTCAGCCAGTCGATCAACTCGGCCGGTAGCCCATGCGCGACCACCCGCTCCGCGGCCACCAACGGCTGTTCGTGCGCGGGCCGAGCCGCGAGCCGCTCGGCCACTGGGCGGAGCAATTCGGCAAGGTCATCGGCCAGCACTCCGGGCAGCCCGTCCGGGTAGTGATTGAAGTACGTGCGCCGGGATATCCCGGCCGACTGGGCGATGTCGGCGGCGGTGATGCGGCCCAAGCCTGCCTCACCTGCGGCTAGCTGCCGGACGGCGGCCCGAATCGATGCCCGCGTCCGGGCGCGGTTCGCCGCCCGCCTGCTGATGACCGGCGGTGCGGGCTGGGCTGTCGAGAAGGTCTGCACCGGATGCAATACTGCCGGGCAAAGGCGTCATTGGTGGCCGGTTTTGACAAGTTGTCAGACCTGATTGGCCCAGCTGCGACATTGGCCCAGCTGCGACGACACATGTCCGGGCGGTGGGCGCCCGGCACCCACCGCCCCCTCCAGGTGTCGAGGAGGTTGCCGCGAACCGGGACGATCAGCGCATGACGACGAGAACGTCCCCGGCGGCTGCCTCGGCCATCTCGGCGTGGGCCACACCAGTCTCGTTGGCCCGGTGGACGAACAACACCACATCGTCCGGGTGTTGCTCCCGGAAGTCCTCGTAGCTGTACTCCTCGGTCAGGGCCACGGTGGCGACGTCCCGTTCCGTACGCCACTTGGACTCCAGTTCCTCGTAGGTCAGTGCTGGGTCGAACGCCGCCCGGGTGACCAGCTGGCCGGCCCGCCCAGTGCGGTCGTCGCCGTCGTGATGGTCCCGGCGGCTCACCTGGAAGGTGTTGGCCCGGCCCAGATCTCTGGCGTAGCTGCTACAGGCGATCGTGTTGGTGTCGTCGTCCGGGCTGGTGGCCACGAACGTCTTGATCCCGGACAGATCCATCTCCTCGACGGCGTACTCGGACAGGACGTCGGCTGCCTCGGTGCGCAGGCCGGCGTTGCGCGCCCTGGCCAGGTCGAAACCACGCCGGGCCACCACCAGGGTGGGCACATCCAGGTCCCGCAGCACCTCGGCCGTGGCCACGACCCACGGGGGCGCGCTGGAGAACATCACCCCGCGGGGGGCCGTGGTGGCCAGGCTCAGCCGTTCGGCCAACCGGCCCACTCCCAGGCCGTAGATGGCCACGGTGGCCACGATGACGATGAACACCAACGGCACCATCGTGTCCGCCTCGTCTGCCAGGTTCGCCAGCGTCACCGCGAAGCGTTCGACACGCTCGGCCGCTTGCGGGTCCTCCGCCCGCAGTTCGGCAGCGCGATCGATCGTCTGCTCGGCCGCATGGTGAAACTCCTCGGCGAAGATGGATGTCACCGCCGCTGCGACGATGCCGCGTGGGGCCATGAAGGTCATCAGCGTTCGTTCGCTCTTGGCGGTTTTCGTGCGCCACAGCGACAGTTGGATGCTGACCGGACGGATCACCAGCACCAGCGCCAGGACGAACCAGCCGGCCAAGGGCGCAACATCGAGCACCTGACCCGGGGTGACCCGCCCGGCGAGCATGATGAACAGGGCACCGACGAACAGGATCTGCAGGTGCTCCATGAACTCGGTCACCGGTTCCAGGTGCAGTCCTTCCTGGTTGGCCAGGTAGACGCCCAGCACGGTGACGGTGAGCAGGCCGGATTCCTCGACCAGCAGATTGCTGGCCACCAGCGCCGCCACGGTCACGCTCAGCATCACCACCCCGTGCAGGTAGTCGGGAATGAGGTGGCGGCGCAGGATGTGCGTGAGGGCCCAGCCGACGGGCAGCGAAAAGGCCGCCGCCACGGCGATCGACAGGGTGAGCGTGAGCAGCCCGGTGCCGATGCCCTGGCGGTCGCCGATGGTCGTGACCACCTGGTACACCCCGACCGCCAGAATGGCGCCGATGGGATCGACGATGATGCTCTCCCAGCGCAGCAGCTGGCTCACCCGCCGGGTGGGCCGCAGCGTGCGCAGGATGGGGTTGATGACGGTCGGGCCGGTAACGACGAGGATCGCACCGAGTAGCGCGGCCACTCTCAGATCGAGACCGAGCGCAACACCGACGAGGGTGGTGAGCAGCCAGGAGACGGCGACGGTGACGGTGCACAACCGCGAGATCGGTGTTCCCAGGTCCCGGACGGTGCGTCGTTGCAGGGTGAGCGCGCCCTCGAACAGGATGAGGCCGACCGCCAGGGTCACCCCGGCGAACAACATGTCCCGGCCCAATACCTCATCCGGGGTGACCACTTGTCCTAGGCCGAAGCCGGCGACCAGCAGGAGCAGCAGCGAGGGCACCTTCAGCAGTGCGGCAAGGACCTGCAGGGTGACGGCCAGTCCGACGGCCAGCGCAAGATAGACAGCAGGATCCATCTGGACAAACCTACAGTTGCGGGTACCGATTGGCGCCGGATACGAGCCCGTTCCGCGGTTCCCGGATGGGCCCGCACGTCGTTACCGCTGCGTTCAGTCCGGAATGCTGCGTTGGGCCCGCGGGATGAACGGCACGTTCACCGGCCCGGTGTAGATCTGCCGGGGGCGGTAGATCCTGCTGGCGGGGTCGAAGTGGATCTCCCGCCAGTTGGCGATCCAGCCGGGCATCCGCCCGATTGCGAACATGACCGTGAACATGTCCAGCGGAATGCCCATGGCTCGCAGGATCACTCCGGAGTAGAAGTCGACATTGGGGTAGAGCTTGCGTTCCACGAAGTAGTCGTCGGCCAGTGCGACCTCTTCCATCTTCCGCGCCAGGTCCAGCAGCGGATCGTCCACATGCATGGCCTCGAGCATGTCGTCGGCGGCCACCTTCAGGATCTTGGCCCTGGGGTCGAAGTTCTTGTACACCCGATGCCCGAAACCCATCAGGCGTACGCCTTCCTGCTTGTCCTTGATCTTGCGCAGGTACTCCTCGGCGCTGATACCTGAGGCTGAGATCTCCTCCAGCATGTTGACGACCGCGACGTTGGCTCCGCCGTGCAACGGTCCCCACAGTGCACAGACGCCGGCCGCGCAACTGGCGAACAGATTGGCCTGGCTGGATGCCACCATTCGTACCGTCGAGGTGGAGCAGTTCTGCTCGTGGTCGGCGTGCAGCATCAGGAACAGGTTGAGCGCCTTGGAGACCTCCGCGGTGGGGGTGTACTCCCGGTACGGCTGGGAGAACATCATGTGCAGGAAGTTGTCCGCGTACTTCAGGTCGTAGCGGGGGTGGATGATGGGCTCGCCCACCGATACCTTGTAGGCCGTGGCCGCCAGGGTACGAACCTTGGAGATCAGCCGGGCCGCGACCCGCTCCATGCTGGCGTCGTCGGTGATCTTCTCTTCACCCTCGTACATGCTCAGCGCGTTGATCATGGCCGACAGGCTGGCCATCGGGTTCGCACGCGGGGGAAACGCGTCGAAGTGCTTGCGCATCGGCATCGGCATCGGCGATTCATGGGTCAGCAGCTCGCCGAACCGGCGGCGCTCGTCCTCGGTGGGCAGCCGCCCGAAGATCACCAGCCAGGCAACCTCCACGAACGAGCTGCCCGCGGCCAGGTCCTCGATCGGGATACCGCGGTGGCGCAGAATGCCCTGGTCTCCGTCGATATAGGTAATCGCTGATTCGCAGGACCCGGTATTGCCGTAGCCGTCGTCCAGGGTGATGTACCCCGTCTTCGAGCGCAGCGAACTGATGTCGATCCCGCGCTCGTTCTCGGTTCCCACCACGATGGGGAACTCATGTGTGTTGCCGTCCAACTCGATCTTGCACGTCTCGCTCACTCTTGCCTACCTCCATTGGCTACGGTGTTGCGGTCCCACGGTGGCCTGCCCACCCACGCACCGGACGTGCCGCAGCGGTCCGGTTGCCTCTCGCGAGCCGTAGACGGCCCGGCTCAGCTCATGGCGGCCAGCGCGGCCGCGTAGTCGGGTTCGGTGGCGATCTCGGGAACCAGCTGGGTATGCCGGACGATGTCGTGCTCGTCGATCACGACGATTGCTCGCGCCAGGAGGCCTTCCAGCGGCCCGTCCAGCATCCGCACGCCGTAGTCGTCGCCGAACGTTGAGCGGAACGCGGACGCGGTGGTCACGTTGTCGATTCCCGTGTCGCCGCAGAACCTGGCCAGTGCGAACGGCAGGTCCATCGACACGCACACTACTTCGGTGTTGTCCAACTGTGCCGCGAGCTCGTTGAACCGCCGGACGCTTGCGGCGCAGACCCCG
>PDSI01000215.1 GCA_002748415.1 Micrococcales bacterium
CCCGGCCTGCAGGAGACGCCCGAACCTGCCGGTGCGGGGTGCGAGCGGCAGACTCAGTGCCGCGAGGTAGGTCAGCGCCATGGCGGGTGCGACCGCGAAGGTGACCGCCGCCCCTAGAAGACCCGCGGACCCACCGAAGAGGAACACCCCGGCGGCTGCCACCGACACCATGAGCGCTGGGAGTCCGATGGTGGCGAGCACGCGCTTGGCCAGCGGGCGGGAGGACGCCGGATCGCGGAGCATGGTGGTCCGCCCCAGGGCTACGCCGGCGAGGAAGAAGGCGAACGCCGCGGGCCCCTGAATGACAGCCAGGAAGCCGAACGTCTCGGGCCAGTTGGCCGCGTGGACGGCCACCACGTCGCCGAACGAGCCCGTCGCCAGAACGGTGATCTCCTCGTGCGGCAGCGCAGCGATCAGTGACTCCGAGACCGGCATCAGCAGCACCGCGGCCGCGAACCACAGTGCCGAGGCGACGGCGTACACCGTTGCGGCCACGAGCAGCAGTGCGGCCGAACTGAGCCGCCGGAGCGGGTACGCCGCCGCGCCCACCAAGGCGTAGAGGATCAGGATGTCGCCGGGGAAGAACAGCAGCGCGTGTCCGAGGCCCAGGAGGACCAGGCCCAGCATCCGGCGGGCGTACCGGCGCCCGAGGCGGCTACCGCGCGCGGCGGCGCGGTCCAGCTGGACGGCCAGCCCGTAGCCGAAGAGCAGGGCGAAGATGGGGTAGATCTTCAGCTGCCCGAGCGCGATCACCGCCCACCGGATCGCCAGGCCGGCGGTCGTGTTCGCCTCGCCCCAGCCGATGTCGGCGTGCTGAACGATGAACTCGGTGTTGACCAGGCAGATGCCCAGCAGCGCGCAGCCGCGGAGTGCATCGACGAGCCGGTGTCGTTCGGATTGCCCGAGCGGGACCGCGGCTGCGCGGGCAGTGGAATCGCCGTCACTCATGAAAACAAAGTATGCAAGTGACTACTAACTTGCAAGGCACTTTTAAAAAGGGATGAGCTACCATCTGGTTGTGGGACTGCGAGAACGGAACCGGCGCGCCGCGATGCGAGAGACACAGCGGGCCGCCCTGCGGCTCTTTCGCGCGCGTGGATTCGAAGCCGTCACGGTGGAGGACATCGCGGCCGAGGTCGGCATCGCCCCCTCCACGATCTTCCGGCACTTCGGCACCAAGGAGGCGCTGGTGCTGTGGGACGAGCACGATGCCTCGGTCGAGGCGGAGCTGGTCCGCCGGCTGCCGCGGCAGCCGCCGCTCGCGGCACTGCGCGCAGCGTTCGTGCAGACCCTGGGCGGGCGCTACGCCGACGACCACGAATTCCAGCGCGACCGGGTGCAGTTCATCTATCAGACCCAGGCGTTGCACGCCGCCGCGGTGGAACGCCAGCTCGCGGACCAGGCCGAACTCACCCAGGCCCTGACCGAGGTGCTACCGGCGGCCGACCGGCTGGCGGCGCCGTTGCTGTCCGGTGCGGCGATGCTGGCCCTCGACGTGGCGATCGACCGCTGGCAGCAGGGCGGTGGGCGCGAGAACCTGAGCGTGCTCCTCGACGACGCCTTCGAGACTCTGCGGCGTCTCGACCAGATCCGCTGAGCGGGACCGGGGGCCGGGGACCGGGGCAGGACCTGGTATTGCCCCGCTCATACGTCAGCCCAGTAGCGCTTCCACGATGCCTGCCGCCGGCCCGGTGCGGATCGAACTCCACCCGGTGCCCGCCCACAACGACAGCAGGTCGGCGTCCCCCGCCGCAGCCGATGCGGCGCGGATCGGTGCGGTGAGTTGATTGACGGCCGGGTAGGCAGCCGGCGCATGCGCGTGGAACCGATCGATGAACGCGTTGCGCAGCCCGCGCGCGTAGCGCCCGGAAAAGGCCCGGGTGACGATGGTCTCGCCGAAGCGTGGGTCGTGCAATGCCTGCCGGTACGGCTGACTGGTGCCGGCCTCGTCCGCGTCCAGGAACGCGGTCCCGAGTTGCACCGCGTCGGCCGACCGAAGGGTGCGCCGGATATCGTCGGCGGTGCCCATGCCGCCGGAGGCGATCAGCGGCAAGCCGCTGTGGGCGCGCACCGCGTCCAACAGCTCGGGCAGTGGCTGGCTGGGCGGTTCAGTCTGGGGATCGAAGGTGGCGCGGTGCCCGCCGGCGTAGGGGCCTTGTGCGACGAGTGCGTCGACACCGGCCGCGGCTGCTTGCTGCGCCTCGCGCGCCGAGGTGACGGTCGCCATGGTGGCCGTGCCGACCTGGCGAAAACGCCGCACGACATCGGCGGTGGGGCAGCTGAAGGTGAAGGAGACCACGGGCACCGGGGCATCGAGCAGGGCATCGACCTTCGCGGCGAAACCGTCGTCGTCCTCATCCGGTTCGGGCAGGCTGACACCGAGGCCGGCAGCCAGCGGGGCGAGCCGGTCCCGGTAGGCGCGCGCAGCGTCCAGGTCGACCGGGCCGGGGTCCGGCACGAACAGGTTCACCCCGAAGAGCCCCGCCCCCATGTGGTGGACCTGGTCGATGTCGCTCATCAGTGCGTCGACGGTTTTGTACCCGGCGGCCAGGAAGCCGAGACCGCCGGTGGACTCGACGGCGCGGACCAACTTCGGTGTCGAGATGCCGCCTGCCATCGGTGCGGCGATCACTGGGCGGGTGAGGTCGCGGAGGTCGAACATGGCGCGTTGCTCCCAGGACTCGGAAGGTTTCCGAACCCTACTCTGTCATCGCGACCCGGCTGTTCTGGCCTTCCGCATCGTCAATTCGATGCCACCGCCACAATCCGGCACCGATGATCACGAGCACCAGCCCGGTCAATGCCACCGTGGCCAGGCTCGCGCTCACCAACGGCACGATCACGCTCGCCAGCGCGGCGTTGAACATGAGCGAGGCGAACGTCCCCATCGAGCCGGCCGCGCCGCGTCGGTCCGGGAACAGATCGAGCAGGCGCAACTGCAGAATCGGGAACGCCACGCCCACGGCGACGCCTAGCATGGCCGGCCCGATGAACGCCTGCGGCGGACCCGGCCACACCACCGCGATCAGCAGGTTGAGCGCCCCGGCGCCGATGGCGCCGATCATGGCCCGGTCCACCAATTCCTCGGCCGATAGCCGGTAGGCCAGCCGGCCCGCGATCGCGGCCCCGCCGGCCATGCCCATGACCATGGGTGCCATCAGTTTCCAGTAGTCCTGCTCACCCAGGCCGAGCAACTCCACGATGACGATGGGCGCCCCCACCACATAGATGAAGTAGCCCGCGAATGTGGCGGCCGCCGCGAATGCCAGCCGTTCGAAGGCCAGGTCTTTGGCGACCACCCACAAGCCGGCCAGCAGCGCGCCCACGTGCATGGGTTGGCGGCCCGCCGCGGGCAGCGTCTCCGGCAGCACCCGCCACACGACCAACGCCAGCACGGCCGCATAGCCGGCGACGAACAGGAAGATCACCGGCCAGTCGCCGATCAGCAACAGCCAGCCGCCGATGATCGGAGCGACCACCGGGGCGATGGCGAAGATGGTCATCACCCGGCTCATCAATCGCTGTGCTTGTGCGCCGGCGTGCATGTCTCTGATGACGACGCGTCCTACGATGGTCGCTGCCCCGACGAGCATGCCCTGGAGTGCGCGGAAGATCAGCAACATCGTCAGGTTCGTGGACAGGGCGCAGCCGATCGAGGCCGCGAAGAACCCCAGCAACCCGGCGATCATGACCGGTTTGCGGCCAAGGGCGTCCGATAGCGGCCCGTGGAAGACGCTCATCAGGGCGAACGTGGCGAAGTAGACGCCGGTGACCTGCTGCATCGCTGCCGGGGAGACGTCGAAGCCCGTCCCCATTACCTTGAAGGCCGGAAAGACTGTGTCGATCGTGAACGGGCCGAGCATCGCCAGGCCGGCCAGGGTCACCACCATTACGGGTCCGGTGGGGCGGGCAGTCAACACTAGACGAGGTTACCTGCTGCGATCCACCTGCCGGGCTGCGAAACCGAGGCCTGGGTCGTTGCGGTCCGGGCAGCATGCTCTGTTCGTGCGGGCAGTTCCGCGCTGCTGCGGGGCAGGCGGGCGGTGCCGCATCCTCGAACGGCAGCCGTAACGGCGCTGGGCCACACGGGAAGGGTTTCCCGCGCGGCCCAGCCTGTCAGTCGCCTGTGGGTGGAAAGCCCCGACGGCCTACTCCATGTCTTCCAGTTCCATACCCTTGGTCTCGGGTACGAACTTCAGGACGAAGACCAACGACACCAGAGCGGCAACGGTGTAGAAGCCGTAGGCGAACCACAGTCCGATGTCGGCCATCCGCGGGAACGAGGCGGAGATCAGGAAGTTCGCCAGCCACTGCGCGGCGGCAGCCATACCGAGCGCGGTGCCACGGATCCTGTTGTTGAACATCTCACCCAGCAACACCCACACTCCGGGGCCCAGGACATCCCGAAGAACACGACGAACGCGTTGGCCGCCAGCAGGGCCACCACACCACCGGTGTCGGTGAGGATCGGCACCATTTTCCCGCCCTGTTCCACCAGTGGCGCCTGGCTGAAGACCCACGCCATCGTGCCAAGCGACAAGGTCATACCGGTCGAGCCGATCAGCAGCAGCTGGCGGCGGCCGATCTTGTCGATCAGCATGATCGCGACGATGGTGACCACGATGTTGGTGATCGAGGTGATCGCAGTCTGCTGCAGTGCGTCCGCTTCGGTGAAGCCGACCGCCTGCCACAACGTGGCCGAGTAGTAGAAGATCACGTTGATGCCGACGAACTGCTGAAATACCGACAACGCGATGCCGATCCACACGATCGGCAACAGCCCACCGCCCGGCTTCTTCAGATCGTTCAGTGAGGTGTCGTGGTCCAGCAAGATTGTGCGACGGATCTCGCTGATGCGGTGCTCGACGCCTTCGCGGAGAACCCCAGAGAGGATCTTCCGGGCCTCGTCGGTCCTGTCCAGGTGCATCAGGTAGCGCGGTGACTCGGGAATGGTGGTGGCGAGCACGCCGTACAACACGGCCGGGACGAGTTCGGTCAGGAACATCCACCGCCAGGCGTCAAGGCCGAACCACAGCGGTTCGTTGGACCCGCCGGCCGGTCTCGGCCAAGGCGTAGTCGGACAACAGTGCGACGAAGATGCCGACCACGATCGCCATCTGTTGCAACGAGCCCATCCGGCCGCGGATGGCAGCCGGGGAGATCTCGGCGATATAGGCGGGGGCGATCACCGATGCGGCGCCGACACCGATGCCGCCGACGACTCGCCAGAAGATCATGTCCCACTGGGTGAAGGCCAGCGCGGACCCGAGCGCAGAGACGGTGAACATTGCCGAGGCCATCACCATGACCCGGATGCGGCCGTACCGGTCGGCCAGCCGTCCGGCGATGTAGGCGCCGAGGATGCATCCCAGCAATGCCGACGACACGACGAACCCGGTCAGGGCCGACCCGAGACCGAAGTCGGCGCGCATGGCTTTCACGGCACCGTTGATGACCGCGGTGTCGAAGCCGAAGAGGAACCCACCGAGGGCGGCAACCGTCGCGAGTTGAATCACCTGCGAGAGGTTGTCATGCCGCTGCGTGGTTGTTGAAGAAAAAGACATATGGCGTCCTTGTTGACGGTTCAGCTGATCCTGGTTGAATCTGAGCAAACCCCAGGGTTCCGCGATGTCTCTGCCAACCCTCCCAGGGTTCTGGTATCTAGAATCGTGATCCGTTTGTGGCCGCTGCTGGCTTCTTCTTGACGGCCGATGTGGCCACCCGCCCGGGTCTCGGCCCTCGCCTTCCGGTCACGGCGCCCGCAGGCGTGGCCGGGCGGCTGGGTGCGCGGGTTGGCGCGATGGAACCGCGTGGGCCCGGTTCTTCCGAGAGATATCGGAGTAGCCGGTTCGTCCAGTCAACTCTGATTGTTTGAATCTACTGTCCCGCAACGACGTTCGCGGTCGATGGTCGACCGGGTGGCAACGGCCGGTGCCGCGGTCGGATGAGCCGTGGGCGCGGCGCCGTTGCGCTAGCGGGTGCGGTCAGCGGGCCGATGTGTCGTCAGATAGGTCGCCCCAGGTTGCCCAGGCGGCCAGCGAGCACACGAGTGCCGCCAGACTGAGACCCACGTGCTCGCGCGCCATGCCAGGGTCGAACATCCATCCGAAGAAGAGGGGTGACCACGGGGAATACACGCTGAACATTGCCGTCGCGGTGACGGCGATAGGCGCATACCCGCAGTGGACTCGCCCCAGCAGTAGTGCCCCGGTGAGGGCAGCGGCCAGGCTGACGCTGACCGCACACGTGATGACGGCAACCGAGACGCCGTGTCCGAGCATCAGCCCGGCGGCGGGTATCGCCGCGAGCAGCACCAGCACGGCCGCCCAGGAGGTGGCCATCGCGGTACTGCGCAGCGTCCGAGGCCCCGACCAGAAGGGACCAGGTGCGCCGCTGGCGAAGCCGGCAAAGGTACTGAAGACCGCAGCGGAGAAGTACACCAGCCGGGAGTCGCCGAGGTCCGTCAGCAGCGGGACGGCTTTGTTGCCGAGCGCGGCGATGACGACGAAACAGACGGCGTAACCAACCGCGAGGGGTGGCGGAATCAGAACGCGGGCCCATAGTGAGAGCCGCCACCCCACCTGCTGCAGACACTCCACGTGCTTCAGAACCGGCACGCGTGGAGCTTCTCGAAGTCTCTATTGAAATGACGGGCCGCTGCTTGCCGCTGTGGCAGCGGCTTCGATTCGTCGGTCGCGGCCAGGACCGAGTCGTAGACACTCTGCCTCAGTGCGTCGTACTCGGCCGATGGAGGCTCGTTCGCGGACAGCTGCTGGCACTGCACCGGCACCGCGTAGGCCGCCGCCAACGACTCGCGAGAAACTTCTGGCTCGTCTGCAGCCAACTCTTCGGCAGAAGCCCGCCACGCGACGACCGTTTCGGACACTCGCAAGTTCGGTTGCACATCGCCCGACACGAAGGGGCCGTAACCCTCGACAACCGTATGCGGCGAGTCCGCCGCGACTCCGGCATCGCTGCCCTTCTCGAGAAACTCCGTGAAGCGCTCATGGAGGGGGTCCAGCAGTCGTATGTGCTGCATGCTCATGCAGGTTCGACTGCCCTGCCCACCGTCTCCGTAGCAGGCTGCTTCCTCTGTGTCATCAGGGACGTAGGGATCCAGCTTCAAGACGGTGGAAACGGAAAGTCCCACCAGGAGAGTGACGACCCCTATTGATCTCCAACTGACCGCTGGCTGACCCCGCTGCCACCGGATACTGAGCCAAAGGCAGGCGACGATGACGGCCGCAGCACTTGCACCTTGCGCGAGCAGGGCCGTTACGGACGGCCGGTACCCGAGTAGTGAGCCCGAGGAGTTGCCGATCAGGGTCAGTCCCGATTGGTCCATCGCGGAAAGCGAAAGCCATACAGCACTCAATGGCACGAGAAGCGGGGCTGCA
>PDSI01000145.1 GCA_002748415.1 Micrococcales bacterium
CCTGCGCGTGTGCGGCGGATCGCGGTTCCAGCCGGTCCCCGCCCACGTCCACGGCGGTCTCCAACGAGTCCAGCCGCTGCATCATCGCGGCCGAGGACCGTTCCTTGCCCCGTCTCACGCCGCCACCCGGTTCATACCTGCGCCACCCGTCGTGCTCGTCATTCCAGCACTCCCCTAGCTTGCTGGACCTGATCGGCGGCGTCGGCCAACGACTTGGGCGCGGCCGGGTCGACGGAATGCTGCTCCAGCAGCGCCAACAACCGTTCCTGCTCCTGGCCCAGCAGTCGAGTGACCCGTTCCTTGAGATTTTCCCGTGCTTGTTTGGCCAGTGCCCGGACCGCCTGGTCACCAAAGATCGCTTCCAACAACCGCTGGCCGATGACTGCGGTACCTGCCCCGACACCGACCTCCGCGCCGGTCGGAATCATGGCAGTGGAGGCGAACACGACGATCATCAACACGACGGCCAGCCCGTTGACCCCGAACGACAGCACGCGCGCCTGGGTGCGCCGGTCCTGTCCTTCTGCGCGAACCAGCTCGAGCACGTAGCTCTGCCAGTCGCGGATCATGCGCTCCAGGTTGTCGTCGAAACCCGGCGACAACCGGGGAAGGTCGGCAGTGTCCTGGTGGGAGAGCAGTTCCCGGCCGGCCGGGTTGGCCCGCCAGCGCGTGACCGCGGTCTCCATGGCGTTTTCCGCACCGGCGTGCACCAGCGCAGCGACACCGGTTTGCAA
Organism: Micrococcales bacterium; assembly: GCA_002748415.1. Lineage (GTDB taxonomy): Bacteria > Actinomycetota > Actinomycetes > Actinomycetales > CAWJMD01. The sequence continues at coordinate 735 of PDSI01000145.1, forward strand.
CGCCTCTCCCAGTGGCTCGCTGGGCGCCGGCCGGCCCCGCACGAGGGCACCCAGGCGATCCCGCCACCGGCCGACGGTCTCTTCCACCGACTTGAAGAACTCTCCGGTGCCGATGAACTCGTGCCAACGGGCCAGTACCTCGCCGCGCAACAGCGAACCGTCGGTGAGCCCACGATCCACGTCGGCCTCGGCGTCGGCGAACGCGGCGGTGACCTCGCTGTGCAGCAACTGCGCGGCATCGGCTTGCGCCTGCGCGGCCCCGGCCAGGTCGGGGACCCGAGTCCGCAGCGAGTCCAGCGCCCCGTCCAGCGTCCGCTTGACCACGGCCTGGCGGGCAGCGGCCGAAGACGCGAGTTCGTCCAGCCAGGACCGCAGCGCGGCCACCTCCGGTTGCGGGACCAACCCGTCCTCGTCCAGCTGAGCCTCCCGCACGACGAACAGGGGTGCCGCGGCCAGCCCGTTCTCGCGCAGCATCGCCGTCAGGTCCGGCTCGATCTCCGCCACCGCTTCCGGGGGCACCCGGTCCAACACGATGGCCACCGAGGTGCCGCGCCGAGCGGCCGTGCGCAACAGATCCCACGGCACCGCGTCGGCATAGCGGGCGGCGGTGGTGACGAAGATCCACAGATCGGAGGCGGCCAGCAGCTGTGCGGCCAGCTCACGGTTGGCATCGACCACCGAGTCGATGTCCGGCGCGTCCAGCAAGGCCAGCCCAGCCGGTAGTGCGTCGCTGGGCTGCAACCGCACCGTGGTGATCTTGCGAGCCTGCTCATCGCGGCTGGGTTCGGGATCGTTGCCCGTCAACCGCGCCAAACCGGGCAACACGCGGTCGTCGGCGAACCAGTGCCGCTCCAACGGCAGCCGCAACGATGCGGCACGAGTCCGCAAGGTGGCCAAAGCGTCCAGCAACGGCTGAACCGTCGCCTCAGTGCTCACCCGGCCAGTGTGGCGCTCAACGCGCCGGTTGGCCATCCGAGCCCGCGGCCGCGTGTCGCCGCAGGGCGGTCGTCGTCAGGCCGACCAGCGTGCTTGTCACGATATGGGTTCGCCTGTTCGGGCCCCTTCTTCGCGTGTCGGGACCGTCCCTGCTCGGACCGGAACAGCGACCGATACAGTGTTTACGTCTTATCTGTCGCCGACCGCAGGGATTGCCTCATGCGCTTGTCCACCCCGTTGTCCGCTGTCCTCGGCGCCACCAGTGTGCTTGCGCTTGCCGCGACCGCCGCTGTGGCGACCCCCTCTAGCAACCAACCCGCCGCCCCGGCTGCATCGCAGCCGGACCAACAGCAGATCGGCGCGGAGGAAATCCTGCCGTGGCGGACCAAAGACGACAGCGTGACCGCGACCGCCGATGAAGTCCTCGGCTCCACGGGTGGCATGCGCAGCTTCGGGGCCGATCAGCAGCAGGCGTTGGTGGTGGTTCGGGCCACTGCGTCCGGGCCGGCGATCGAAACTCACAAAACCAAGAACCGGGCGGACGCCAAAGCTGTCATCACCGCGGCCCAGGCGGACCCGAATGTGCTGTCCATCGAAACCGCGCAAGCAGTGAACGCCGAGGCCATCAACGACCAGTACTACGGTCAGCAATGGGCGATGAGCACCCTGCGCGTAGAAGAGGCGTGGAAGCGGTCAAACGGTTCCGGTGCCGTCGTCGCGGTCCTGGACACCGGAGTGGACACCGACCACCCGGACCTGGCCGGTCAGCTGATGCCCGGCAGGACGTTCCTCAACGGTGCCCAATCCGCAGGCGCCGAAGACGACTTCGGGCACGGCACGCACGTCTCCGGGCAGATCGCGGCACTGGCCAACAACGGCATCGGCATCGCCGGTATGGCACCCGGAGCGAGGATACTGCCCGTCAAGGCACTCGACTCGCGTGGCAACGGTTGGGACTCCGACGTCGCCAGCGGCATCGTGTGGGCCACCAACCAGGGAGCTCACGTCGTCAACCTGTCGCTGGGTGGCCCCAACCGGTCCGCCGCGGTCGCCGCTGCTGTGCGGTACGCCCAGTCCAAGAATGTGCTGGTGGTGGCGTCCTCCGGTAACAGCGGGTCGGCCATCGTCAACTATCCAGCGGCCGAGAATGGCGTTCTCGCCGTCGGCGCGATGGACTCGGCCACCCAGCCCGCCTCCTACTCCGACTACGGTCCCCATCTGGATGTCGCCGCACCAGGGACCCAGATCTACAGCCTGCGCATGGACGGCGGTGTCCGGCGCGCCAGCGGCACTTCGTTCGCCTCTCCGCATGCCAGCGCCGCCGCCGCGATGCTGTTCGGAGCCACCAGTGGCAAGGTCCGGGGGCGTAACGCTTACCTGATTCTGGCCGGAACGGCCGACGACGTGGGCGCGGCCGGATTCGACGAGCGCACCGGGTTCGGCATGCTGGACCCGAACGAGGCGCTGGAGAAGGCTGCTTGCGTGGCAGCCGGTTCCTGCTCGCTGCCGATGCCGAACGTGTCCAAGAACATCAACCAGCAGGTCGCACAACACGTCTGGTTGGACCTGATGGGACGCCCGCACGACGGGGCGTGGGTGTACAGGTGGGGCAACGCGTTCGACAAGGGCACCAAACCCTCCGTCCTCAGCGGCCGGCTGACAGCGTCATCGGAGTATCGCCGTGGCCGCATCGCCGGCTACTACCGGACCTTCTTGTCCCGCACCGGCGTGCC
>PDSI01000082.1 GCA_002748415.1 Micrococcales bacterium
ACTCAAGCGAGCCCACCGGCACGCCTGCCGATTCAGACGGCAGTACCACTGACTCCCCCGGCGCAGGCACCGCTCGATTGATCGAGGATGTGGCACGCGCCGTCACCGAGTTGCGCGCGGCAAGGCCGCTGGTGCAGTGCCTGACCAACAAGGTCGTCCCCCAGATCACCGCGGATGCGTTGCTCGCGGCCGGGGCAACGCCGGCCATGGTCGACACGAGCGAGGAAGCCGCCGCATTCGCCGCCGTGACCGATGCGGTGCTCATCAATGTCGGCACCGTCACCAGCGACGCAGCTCAGGCGATGCGGTCCGCGGCCGAGGTGGCGGACCGGCGTGGCATCGGCTGGGTCCTGGACCCGGTGGCGGTGGGCGTGCTGGGTTTCCGCACCCGGTTCGCTCGCGACCTGCTCGCCAGCCGGCCGACCGTGATCCGCGGCAACGCCTCGGAGATCCTGGCCCTGTCCGGCGACGGTCAGGGCGGGCGCGGGGTAGACGCCACGGACGCGGTGGACGCCGCCGTGACCAGCGCTGCCGCACTGGCTCGGGCCAGCGGTGCGGTGGTGGCCGTTTCCGGGTCGCGCGACCTGATCGTGGCAACCGGCAGGCCACCGCTGTTCCTGGAGTCCGGTCACGAGATGATGCAATGGGTGATCGGAACCGGTTGTGCTCTAGGGGCTTTGGTCGCCGCGTATACCAAGGTATGCGCTGACCCGGTGCTCGCGGCCCTGGCCGCACACGCCCACGCCGGCGCCGCGGGCACCTTGGCCGGGCGGGCCGCGCCGGCACCCGGTTCGTTCTCGACGGCCTGGTTGGACGCGCTGTATCTGGCCGATGAACAAACGATCCGGGACATCATCCAGCTCCACATACTGGACAGCGTCGAACCGGCCGGTCCCGGCCCGCGGACGCAACGGTAGGAGCGGAGGAATTCCATGCCGGAGGAACACAGCACCATGCCGGAGGAGCACAGCACTATGCCGGAAGTCGACTATTCCCTGTACCTGGTCACCGACCCAGCGATGTGTGCGGCGCATGGCCTACGGCATGTCGTCCACCGGGCGGTGTCGGGCGGAGCGAGCATCGTCCAGGTGCGCGCCAAGAATGCCTCGACCGCCGAGCTGATCGCACAGGTCCAGATGCTGCGCGCCACGGTCGGCGTGCCGGTCCTCGTCAACGACGATGTCGACGCTGCGGCACACGCGCACGGAGTACATCTGGGCCCGTCCGACACCGATCCGCTGTCGGCCCGGCAAGCCCTGGGCCCCTCGGCGCTGATCGGCCTGAGCGTAAGCTCCGCGGACCAGGCACAGGCAGCCGCACAGCTGCCGGCCGGAACGGTCGACTACCTCGGCGTCGGCCCGGTGTGGGCTACCGCGACCAAACCGAACGCTGCGGCGCCGCTCGGCCCAGCGGGCCTGCCCGCTATCGTCCGGGCCGCCGCCGGACTCCCTTGTGTCGCGATCGGCGGCATCGACACCGCCCGGGTCGGCCAGTTGCGCGGGCTGGGGTTGGCCGGGATCTGCTCGGTCTCCGAGATCTGCACCGCGCAGGACCCGGGCGAACGGGCGCAGGCACTGTTGCGAGCCTGGCAGGGGCCGCACACCCCGGCTGGGCCAGCCCGGCCCGCATCCCGAACGGACCCGGCGTGACCGCCGCCGGGCACGCCCCCGGACGGCATCGCCCACCGACGGCCATGACCGTGGCCGGCAGCGACCCCTCCGGCGGGGCCGGCATCCAGGCGGACCTGAAGACCTTCGCCGCCTTCGGCGTGTATGGATGCGCGGTGCTCACCGCGCTGACCGCGCAGAACACCCGAGGGGTGAGCCGAATCCACCAGCCGCCGGCGGACTTCGTCGCCCAGCAGCTGCGCGACGTCCTAGACGATGTCACGGTCGATGCGGTGAAGATCGGCATGGTGGGCGAGGCGGCCACCGCCCGGACGATCGCCGACGTGCTGGTCGGCTGGCGGTCAGCGCACCCCGGCTCGGTGGTGGTGCTGGACCCGGTGATGGTGTCCACCCTCGGACACCGGCTGCTGGCCGAGGACGCGAGCCACGCGCTGGCCGAACAGCTCTTTCCCGTGGTGGACCTGATCACCCCGAACTTGCCGGAAGCGGCGCTGTTGCTGGGCCGGCCGGTGGCCACCGATCCGGGCCAGATGCGCGCCCAGGCCGCCGAACTGGTGGACCGTGGAGCCCCGGCCGTGTTGGTCAAAGGCGGCCACCTGTTGCTGCCGCAGCGGCCCAGCCGCGCCGGGCGGACCGCTGTCGACGTCTTGATCGACAACACCGGGATCCACGAGTTGAGCGGTGCCGCGGTGGATACCCCGAACACCCACGGAACCGGGTGCACGCTGTCCTCGGCACTGGCCGCCGAAGCGGCGATCCGGATCCATGGCGGCCGGCCGGTCGACGGCCGGTGGCAGGACATCGCCACCGTGGCCCGGTCCTACCTCACCCGGGCCCTGGCTGCCGGCGCCGAGTGGCGGTTGGGCACCGGCAGCGGCCCGGTCGAACACCGAGTCCCGGTCGCCGGGCCGCGATAGCCTCGCCGCCGCGACCCGCGACGGGCCAACCCGACTACGGTAGTTATCCACAGGCAACGGTGCCGAGCAAGCTCCGGGCGACCCTGTGCGGCAGGGTGGCATCCATGAGCCCACGACCCCTGGCCTGCGTGCTGGCGCTGACCAGCACCGCCCTGGCAGTACCGCTCGCCGGGTTGCCGGCCGGCAGCGCGGCCGCCGGCGCCGGGCCCGGCGTCGCAGCTGCCACGGCGCACCCGGCAGCACCGGGCCGGAATCTGCAGGATCGCCCGCAAGCGCCCCGGACCGCGTGGGTGTGGCCGCTGGATCCGCGCCCAGCGGTGTCCCGAGCGTTCGACCCTCCCCCGCGACGGTGGCTGGCCGGTCACCGAGGTATCGACATGCCTGCCGCCGAAGGCACCCCGGTCCTTGCGCCCAGACAGGGGACGGTGACCTTCGCCGGCACCGTCGTCGACCGTGGCGTGGTGACCATCACGCACCCGGACGGGCTGCGCAGCAGCCTCGAGCCCGTGCAGCCCACTGTGACTGTCGGCGACAAGGTGAGCACCGGGCAACCCGTGGGCGTCCTCGGCACCGGTGGGCACTGCCTGGCTTGCCTACACTGGGGTGTGCGGCGAGGGCAGACCTACCTGGACCCGCTGATTCTGGTCGGGCCTCGGCGGTTCGCGGTGCTGAAGCCCGTCGCGTCACCGTAGCGGGGTATCACGCGTCATCATGGTGCTGCGCATCCGGAACGAATCCGACGAATTCTACTGAATGTTCGATTACCTGCGTGGCATGCGGCAGTGTCGAAAATCTGACATATCGCCCAATCGCGGCTCCTACTCGTTCTCTAAGAAGCGTCGGACAACCGATTGCGCAACTGCAGAACGGCCTTGGTGTGCATCTGACAGATGCGGGACTCGGTCACCCCGAGCACCCGGCCGATCTCGGCCAGCGTCAGCCCCTCGTAGTAGTAGAGCGTCACCACGATCTTCTCCCGCTCGGACAGCTGCTCGATGGCACGCGCCAGCAGGTACTTGGTCTCCTCGCCCTCGAAGGCCATGACCGGGTCCACGGCCTTGTGGTCCTTGAGGGTGTCGCCGAAGGACATCCCCTCACCACGCTCGGCCCCGCCCAGCAACTCGTCCAAGGCGATCACGTTGACGTGGGAGACCTGACTGTAGATATTGCGCAATTCACGAAAGGTCAGCCCCATGTGCTCGCACAATTCTCTTTCGGTGGGACCGCGATGCAGTTCCGATTCGAGTTCAGCGTACGCGCGCTCAACTTCACGAGCCTTGGAACGAACCGACCGGGGAATCCAATCCAGGGACCGCAATTCGTCGATAATCGCCCCGCGGATACGAGAAATGGCATACGTTTCGAATTTGTTGGCCCGCTCGAGATCGAACTTCTCGATCGCATCGATGAGACCGAAGATCCCGTAGGAGACCAGGTCGGCCTGTTCGATGTTCGGCGGCAGACCCACACCCACCCGGCCGGCAACGAACTTCACCAGCGGTGAGTAGTGGACGATCAGGTGTTCGCGGGCCGCCGGATCGCCGTCGCGCTTGAACGCCAGCCACAGCTCGTGCAGGCGTGCCGCCTGCTCGTCCGCCTCGATCTGCTCGTCGGTCCGTTCGTCGATCTTCACTCCGGCAGGCAGATCGTCCCCGGTCAGTGCGCTATCCGGCACATCCTCCCCCGAAACCGTCACTTTGTCCTCGGCGAGGGCTGTTGGCTGGTCGTAGTCGCTCACGCCTGCGTCCTCGTTCTTTCCGTGCTTACCTGATGGGTGGCTGCGCCGCCGCGGCGCCAGCAGGTCCGGACCGGTCGTTGCCGGCGGCTGACTGGTTGCCCGGGCGGGCGGCGCCACGGCCCCCTTGGCCGTGCCGCGTCAGTCCAACCATTGCGTGGCCGAGGCTCCTCTCAGGCTCTGGGGTGGGCTCGGTGATAGCTCGCCAACAACCGGTCCACCGATACATGCGTGTAAATCTGTGTTGTAGCGAGCGTAGCGTGCCCGAGCAACTCTTGAACCGCTCTCACGTCAGCTCCACCGTCTAAGAGGTGAGTTGCAGCGGTGTGTCTTACTGCGTGTGGCCCTACAGACCGGGCCACTTCATCCGTTCGGAGTAATCGGTAAACCGATTCCCGTAGCTGTCTGGCGTTCCACCGGCCCCCGCGAGAGCCCAAGAACAACGCTTGGCCAGTGACGGCAGTCACAAACGCGGGCCGGCCGCGGTGCAGCCACGCCCCCAGCGCGTTCTCGGCCGGGACACCGAAAGGCACCATGCGCTCCTTGCGGCCCTTACCCAGCACCCGGATCACCCGCCGCTGCGCGTCCACATCGCCGATGTCCAGCCCCACCAGCTCGCTGACCCGCACACCGGTGCCGTACAGCAGCTCCAGGGCGGCGTGGTCGCGCAGGTGAGCCGGGCCACCGTCCTCGGCCCGCTGCGCCACGGCCTCAAGTGCGGCGGCGATCTCCGCCTGCTTCAGCACGGTCGGCAACCGGTTGTGCACAGTGGGGGCCACCAGCCTGGCCGACGGGTCACCGGGCATCCGGCCGGTGCGTACGCACCATGCGCAGAACGTCCGGGCCGAGGAGGCCCGGCGGGCGATGGTGGCTGGGGACATCCCGGCTGCGCTCATCGCGGCCAACCACCCGCGCAGCGCCGACAGGTCGATGGCGTCCAGCCCGTCGCCGCCGTGTTGTCCCACGTAGCTCAGCAGCTGCCGCACATCCGCGACGTAGTTGCGTACCGTGTGCGCGGAACGTGCGCGCTCCACCCTTAGATGGGTCTCGAAAGCCGCAAGCGGGTCCAGGAACACCCCAGGCAGCGCCTCGTCGTGGTGGTGGCGACCCGGTGATGAGGAGGATGTCACCCCCTCACGGTCGCCACGGCACCCGGTCATGGCAAGCATCCGCGCCGGGTGTCGGCCACAGCACGGCATCGGTTGCCCGGCGTAAGGTCGGGGCTGCGCGTCACCGGCCACCGGCGGGGAAGGCCCGCCGCCACCGGCCGCCGGTCATGACCGCCTCACCGGTCAAGCTGAGCCGCCCCAGCGCAGCCTGGGCCTGACGTGGCGTGATCCCGACACGGCCGGCGAGCTCAGCGGTATCAACGCCGTTGCGCCTGGGCAGGGCGTCCAGAACGCGCAGGTCGAGGGGGTCCGATACCGGCCCAAACAGCGAGTCCTGGGCCTCCCGCGTTGCATCGAGTCCGCTGATGAGCTCGACGAGGTCGCCCGCACCAGTCACGCAAGTGGCCTCCCTGTTCCGCAGCAGATAGTGACAGCCCACCGAGGTCATCGAGGTGACCGGCCCAGGAACAGCACCCAGCGGCCGGCCCAGACCGGCGGCGGCATTGGCGGTACTCAACGCGCCGGACCGGCGAGCCGCTTCCACCACGACGGTGGCCGCCGACATCGCGGCGATCAGCCGGTTTCTTTCCAGGAATCGCCATCGGGTAGGACTGACACCGGGTTTGGCCTCACTGAGCACCAATTGTTCCGCGCGCGCCTTGGCGAGCACCCGCTCATTGCCTCGCGGGTAGAGCCGGTCCAGGCCCCCGGCCAGAACCACCACGGCCTGCCCGCCAGCGGCCAGCACACCCCGGTGGACGGCGATGTCGATCCCGTACGCGCCACCGGACACGACGGCCACCCCACGCTCGGCCAGGTCCGACCCCAGGTCCGCCGCAACACGTTCGCCGTAGCTGGTGGCCGACCTGGACCCGACGACCGACACGCTGCGAGACCAGTCGATGCGGGCCGGCCCCACCGCCCACAGCAGGACCGGAGTACGTGACCCCAGGTCGGTCAGCCCGGGCGGCCACTGCTCGTCGCCAGGGACGAGAACGCGCCCGCCCAGCTGGGCGACGTTGCGCAGGTCGCGCCACGGATCGCATCGGGACAACCGCAGCCGCCACCGGTCGGCGAGCGCCTGGGCTGCCGGATCTGCCTGGGCAAGAACTCTTTCCAGCGCACCACCCACACCGTGCAGGTCACAATAGGTCTGGGCGGCGTGATCGGCCGGGTCGGCCAGATGGTTCCACGCGACCCGGGCCAGCACCTCATCCTCGAGCCAGTCCCG
>PDSI01000198.1 GCA_002748415.1 Micrococcales bacterium
CGAGCGAGGGCTCGAGGCGACGAGTCCGACGATCGTGCTGCAACGCTCCGGGATCGGGCACGAGAGCCTCTATCACCACTACCGGGGCAAGGAAGACCTCGCGCTCGATGCGATCAGTCACATGCGCGACCATGCGGTCGCGTTCCTCGAAGGCCAGCACCAGCCCGGCGACGCTGAGGCGGACGCGGTGCACGCGGGCACCGCTGCGGCCCTGGATCGGTTATTCGTTCGCAGGGGGGTCAGGCGTTGATCCGGCTGTTTGCCGACCCTGTGGCGGGGGGATCAAACCGCTGGCGACGGGGGCGCTCGGGCGTGGACTCCTCGACCCGCCAAGGAGCGCGCTGTCGGAATCGGCGGTACCTCGCTAGCCTGAGGTCTCGACAAATCCCATACCTACAGGACGGGAACACGATGACTCTTCGCAGGTCGCGTGTTCCAGTAAGCCAACTTACGTGGAGCTAAGGGGATTCGAACCCCTGACCTCCTCCATGCCATGGAGGCGCGCTACCAACTGCGCCATAGCCCCGTGATCCCTACGAAAGGGACCACCCGAGTATAGGGCATCCGCGGCGAACCCGTCACCTCGTTCGGCCGCGAGCGCCCGCGCCACAACGAGCCCGGCGAGCGTGCCCAGGCGCCGCCGAGCTACCCCACCGCAGGCGGCCCCACGTTCCACGATTCCAGCCGCCATGCCCCGTTGCGCCCCATGAACAGCACCCCCCAGTGCCCGTTACCCACCACGCCCACCGGCAGCTGGCCGAACTCCAACCCAAGGATCAGCTGCAACGCGCCTCGCAGCATCCCGCCGTGCGCCACCACCAGCAGCGTCCCGGACCCCTGCTCCACGTGCCGCAGCACGGCCTGCGCGCCCCGCTGCGCCGCTGCACTGATCCGCTCGCCCCTGCCGACCGCCACGTCCTTGCCCGCGTACCAGTCGTGATACTCCTGCGGCCACAACCGCAGGATCTCCTGTTTGGTCTTGCCCTCCCAGTTCCCGGCGTTGACCTCACGCAACTGCGGGTCGGGCTGAACCCCCAAGCCGAAGCACTCCGCGATCACCCGGGCCGTGTCCACGGCCCGCATCAGGTCCGAGGAAACCACCCTGGTGGGCTGTTCCCCCGCCGCCACCAGCGCCGCCCCGGCCGCCTTGGCCTGCATCCGCCCGGTCTCGTTCAACGGAATGTCCACGTGCCCCTGCCAGCGGTGAGCCGAGTTGTACTCGGTCTGCCCGTGCCGCACCAACAACACCCGATCGTGCGCCATCGGTTATCGCGCCCCCGCCTGCCAGGACCGGCCGGTCGCGTAGCTACCCGGCGTCGCGTCGTCCCCTGTTGCCGCCGCGGCGATCTGCTCGGCCAACCCGGGTACCTCGATCACCGGGCAGTCCTTCCACAACCGCTCCAGCGCGTAGTACACCCGGTCCTCCGCTTGCTGCACGTGCACCACGATGTCCACGAAATCCAGCAACACCCAACGACCCTCGCTCACCCCTTCGCGCCGGGCCGGTTTCGCGTCCAACCCGCGCAAGGCGTCCTCGACCGCATCGACGATCGACCGCACCTGACGTTCGTTCGCACCAGACGCCAGCACGAACGCGTCGGTGATCACCAGCTGTTCGCTGACGTCCAACGCGATGATCTCCTGCGCCTTCTTGGCCGCCGCGGCGTGCGCCGCCGCCCTGACCAGTTCGATCGAACGCTCCGATGCCGTCATGGTCGGTCTCCCATGCCTTCGTATTCCTCCTCGCCAGGTCGGCTTGCCGCGTCCATGGAGACCGGCCGGGCGCTCAGGTGGGTCAGATCCACCGGCGGCGCACCGGCGGACTGGGCGTTGCGGTAGAGCCCGTATTTGACGATGTACTGCACCACCCCGTCCGGCACCAGGTACCAGATCGGTTGCCCGTCATGGGCTCTGGCCCGCACGTCGCTGGACGAGATCGCCATCGCCGGCACCTCGACCAGCTGCACCTCACCCTCCGGCAGGTGGTGCGCCGACAGGTCGAACCCGGGCCGGGTGACCCCGACGAACTGCGCTAGATCCCACAGCTCGTCGACGTCCTTCCAGGTCAGGATCTGCGCCAACGCATCAGCCCCGGTGATGAAGAACAACTCTGCCGCCGGGCGGATCTTGCGGATGTCCCGCAGCGTGTCGATGGTGTATGTGGCACCAGCCCGCTCGATGTCTACCCGGCTGACCGTGAACCGCGGATTGGACGCGGTGGCCACCACCGTCATCAGGTACCGATGCTCCGCCGAACTGACGTGGTCCTTCTGCCACGGCCGGCCGGTGGGCACGAACACCACCTCGTCCAGGCCGAGCCCCGCCTGCACCTCGCTGGCTGCCACCAGGTGGCCGTGGTGGATCGGATCGAACGTGCCACCCATCACTCCGATCCGCGGTGCCCGGTCGACGGCCGAGGATGCCTGAGCCGACGATGCACGGGCAGCTGAGGCGAGGGCCGCAGACGGTGGCGTGGGTGCGGTTGGGGTGTCGGTCAGTGCGATCCACCCTGGTGCCGGAATGCCTGCGGGGCGTGCCGATGCCCGATGCTGCGGAACGCGACCGTGGCCAGCAACGCCACGGTGAAGAACGCTGCGGCGATCAGCCCGTAGGTGACCGGCGTCATCGGCAGCTCGTTGACGATGTGGTGCCCGCCTTCTTCCGCACCGTGCCCGGCAAGCACGATCACCGTCACGATCATGGCGTTCAGCACGTTGGTCACCTTTCCTGGTCTGATCCCGCCTGGTCGGACCCGTCCGCGCGATCGACCGCGCGCATGGGGCGTCGGGTCATTCTGACACGGCACGCCCGGCAGCGCACCTGTCCGCCGCCTGCGCGACGGTGCGTGCGCTCAGCTACGCACGTGACCGTCGCCGGTCACGATCCACTTGGTGGTGGTCAGCTCGGTCAGGCCCATCGGCCCGCGGGCGTGCAGCTTTTGGGTGGAAATGCCGATTTCCGCGCCCAACCCCAGCTGCCCGCCGTCGGTGAACCGGGTGGACGCATTGACCATGACCGCGGCGGAGTCGACCTCGGCGGTGAACCGCTGGGCGGCGGCCAGGTCGGCAGTGACGATGGCTTCCGTGTGCCCGGAGGACCAGGTGCGGATGTGCTCGATCGCAGCGTCCAGGTCCTCGACGACGCGCACGGACATGTCCATCGACAGGTACTCGGTGGCCCAGTCCTGCTCGGTGGCGGGCTGCACGTCCACGCCGGCCCCGGCGGCGGCCAGCGTGGCATCGTCACCGTGCAGGGTGACACCGGCGCCGGAGAGTGCCGCCAGCAGCTGCGGCAGCAATTCGTGCCGATGCGTGGCGTGCACCAGCAACGTCTCCGCGGCGTTGCACACCCCGACCCGCTGGGTCTTCGAGTTGAGCACGATCTGCTCGGCCATCTGGGGGTCGGCGGAGGCGTCGATGTAGACGTGCACGTTGCCGGTGCCGGTTTCGATGACCGGCACCAGGGACTCGTTGACCACGGTCTGGATCAGCCCGGCCCCACCGCGAGGAATGAGCACGTCCACCAGCCCACGAGCCCGCATGAGCTCCTTGACGCCGTCGCGGCCGTACTCGTCGATGGTGCACACCAGGTCCGCGGGTAGCCCGGCCGCGGTGAGGGTGTCACGCAGGACGGCGACGATGCGGGTGTTGGTGCGCGCGGCGGCGGACCCGCCGCGCAGGACCACGGCGTTGCCGGTCTTCAGCGCCAGGCTGGCGGCGTCGACGGTCACGTTGGGCCTGGCCTCGTAAACCATGCCGACGACGCCCATCGGCACCCTGGTCTGCGCCAGGCTCAGCCCATTCGGGAGCCGCTGGCCGCGCACCACCTCCCCGACCGGGTCTGCCAGTGCGGCGACCTCCCGCACCGCGTCGGCGATGCTGGCGACGCGGGACTCGTCCAACCGCAGCCGGTCCAGCAGGCCCTCGCTCATCCCCCCGTCGCGCTCGCGGGTCACGTCGGCCTCGTTGGCCGCGACGATGTCGCCCGTCTGGGCCAGCAATGCGTCTGCGACGCGGTGAAGCAGGTCGTTCTTGGTAGCTGCCGTCGCAGTGGCGAGCGCCCGGGAGGCGGTGCGGGCGGCCTGGCAGATATCGGTGACGGACACGGGGCACTCCTTCGGTGGTGACCGGGACGGCGCGGTTCGCGGGGAACTCGGCGCGGCTGGTTGCTCTAC
>PDSI01000211.1 GCA_002748415.1 Micrococcales bacterium
CCAGAACCAGCCGGGGACCGACACCGAGTACCCGAACTGGCGAATGCCGTTGACCGACAACGACGGACAGCCGGTCCTGGTAGAGGACCTGGCAGGCCACCCGTGGGCACAACGGCTGACCGCGGGCATGCGGCACGCGGTGGCGGGGGAGTAACAAGCGGGTTTCCATCTCGGCCGTTCCCGGTTGGGTGGCCGGTTGCGAAAGTGCGGCCGCCGGGTAGGGCACCGGCATGACCCCGTTTCCCCAGGCTCAGGCCTGGTCACCGTCCGTGTTCCACCCGTCCGGCGCACATCGGACCCGATGGCGCTGTGCGGCGACGTAGGGCGCTGTGCGGGTAGGTATGGCGCCGTCGTGTCGCTACCCGACGTACCGCAACGGCGCCATAGGTGCCGGAATGGCCGGTTCGGGCTAGATGCCGTCCCACACCTGCTGTGCGGCCGCCGCTCTGCGTGCGGTGTCTCTGCCTTCGGTGACCAAACGCAGCAACGCCGGGCTCGCGTCCTGATGCTCGGCCAGCCAGGAATCGGTGAGCTGCAGCAGGTCTTCGCCGGCCAGCTGGCGCGGGTACATTCCCACCACGAACTGTTCGGCCATCTCGTAGGTGCGTTCTTGCCAGATGTCTTTCAGGCTGTCGAAGTAGGGCCGCACGAACTCTGCCAGTACCTGCGGGTCGGTCACGGTGCCGAACCCGGCGATGGTGGCCTCGTGAGCGGCGTTGGGTAGTTCACCGCCGCGAATCTCCTCCCATGCGCAGTGCTTGGCCTCCCGGGTTGGCAGGGCGGAGCGAGCCCTTCTGGCCCGCAGCTGACCGCTGGCGGTGCGGTCGCGGTTCAGTTCGGTCTCGATTGCCCCGGCGTCGATGAAACCCGCTGCGGCCAGGCCGGTTACCAGACTCCAGCGCAGGTCGGTGTCCACCGTCAGCCCGTCCAAGCTGGTGATGCCGTCCAGGAGGTCCCGAGCCCACTGCGCGGTGCCGGGGCTGTCCGCGTGCGCGGCCGCAAACGTCACCAGTTGCAACTGATGGTCGCTACCGGGTGGTGCCTGGGCGGCCAACTCCCGCAGCCGGTCACCGACCCGGGCGGACATCGGTGCCCGGTGTTCGGCCGGAACGAAACTGCCCACCGCCGCGGAGAGCTGGCGTAACACGGTCAACAACACGGATGAATCGGTCTCGGCGGCGAGGTTGCTCAGTACCAACTCCACGAACTCCGTGGCCGGCAGCTCCGCGTCCCGCAGCATGTCCCACGTCGCCGACCACACCAAGGCCCGCGGGAGCGGGCGGTCGATGACTCCCAGGTGCTTCATCGCCGTGGCCAAGGACCGCGGGTCCAACCGGATCTTCGCGTAGGTGTTCGTCCGGGGCGCTCTGCTCGATGCTCAGGCCGGTGATCGTGCCGTCGGGGCCGACCTGCACATGCGGGGTGAGAGTGTTGACCCCGGCGGTCTGCAGCCACTGCGCCGACCACTGTTGCAGGTCCCGCCCTGATGCCTGCTCCAGGTGATGCAACAGATCCGTCAAGGTGGTGTTGCCCCACGCGTGGGCATCGAAATAGCGGCGGATTCCGGTGTCGAACTGTTCGCGGCCCACCCAGGCCACCAGCTGTTTGAGCACCGAGGCGCCTTTGGCGTAGGTGATGCCGTCGAAATTCACCAGCACGTCGGCGAGATCCCGGACGGGGGCGACCACCGGATGGGTGGAGGTGAGCTGGTCTTGCCGGTAGCCCCAGGACTTGGTGGCGGTGGCGAACCTCGCCCACGCCGAAGTCCATCGGGTGGCCTCAGCCACCGCGACCGTGCTGGCGTACTCGGCGAAGGACTCGTTCAGCCACAGGTCGTTCCACCACCGCATCGTCACCAGGTCGCCGAACCACATGTGGGCCATCTCGTGCAGCATGGTGGCGGCCCGACGCTCGTGCGCGGCATCGGGGACGGCGGAGCGGAAGACCGACGACTCCGCGTAGGTGACCGCACCCGCGTTCTCCATGGCCCCGGCGTTGAATTCTGGGACGAACGCCTGATCGTAGCTGCGGAAGGGGAGTCCACGGCCGAATGCCTCCTCGAAGTAGGCCATGCCGCTCTTGGTGATGGCGAACAGTTCTTCGGGGTCGAGGAAATCGCTCATCGACGCACGGATCAGCAGGCTCAACGGGATCTCGCGGCCGTCCCGGCTGGTGTAGGTCTCGTTGACCCGGTGATAGGGCCCGGCCACGATCGCGGTGATGTAGGTGGGCAATACCTCGGTGGGCTCGAACCGCCAGGTGGCCACCTCACCTGCCACCTGCGGCGTAGGCGTGGGGGAGTTCGACACCACTTGCCAGCCGGCCGGTGTGTGCACCGTGAAAGTGAACACCGCCTTGAGGTCCGGTTGGTCGAAGCAGGCGAAGACTCTTCTGGCATCGGCTACTTCGAACTGGGTGTAGAGGTAGGTGGCCGCATCGACGGGGTCGGCGAACCGGTGTAGTCCCTCGCCGGTGTTCATGTACCGGCACTCGGCCTCGATCGTCACTGTGTTGTGTTCCGCCAGTTCCGGCAGGTGGATCCTGGCCGTACCGTCGTAGACCTGGGTGGGGTCCAGCGGCGATCCGTTCACCTCGATACCGGTGATCTGCCCGTCCACCAGATCGATGAATGTGCCGGCACCTGGCTGGGTGCAGCTGAATCGAATCGTGGCCCGGCTGGTGAACCGTTGCCCCTGCCCGGTCAGATCCAGTTCGACCCGGTAGTCCCGCACCCGGATCAGCCGGGCCCGCTCCTCGGCCTCGGCGCGGGTGAGATTGCTGGTGTCGTGGTGGTCGTGGTCGGGGTCCGCGGTGGCCTGGGATCGGTACGTCACGGCTGCATCGTGCCAGACAAGACGCTGCGGTGCTGGCTGATCGGCTCAGGCGGGACGGCTGTGCCGCCGCGAACTGCCGGAGCCGGGCGAGGACTGTGTCAGGATGACGGCATGAGAGTTCATCTCGGGTGCGACCATGCTGGGTACGAACTGGTGCAGGTGTTGAAGTCCCACCTGGCCGAGCAGGGGCACGAGCCGGTCGATCACGGGCCGGCGGCCTACGACGCCGAAGACGACTACCCGTCGTTCTGCATTGCTGCCGGTGAGGCGGTGGTGGCCGACCCGGGCAGTCTCTGCGTCGTCGTGGGTGGGTCCGGCAACGGTGAGCAGATCGCCGCGAACAAGGTGGTGGGTGTGCGGGCGGCCTTGGCCTGGAATACCGAGACCGCGAGGCTGGCTCGTGAACACAACGACGCGAATGTGGTGGCGATCGGTGCTCGCCAACACACGGTTGAAGAGGCCCAGGCGCTGGTGGACGTATTCCTGCGGACCGCCTTCAGCGGGCAGCAGCGCCACCAGCGACGCATCGACCAGCTGGCTGACTACGAGAGCGGTCGTTAGCCCGAACGGGTACTGTGCCCAGACGTGAGAAGTGCTGGATGGGCGTTCGCCAGGCTGCGCCGTGAACTGCGCTCGGTGACCGACTCCCAGGCGTTGCTGCTGATCCTGTTCACCGTTGCCGTCGTCGTCGTCGTCGGGCTGGCCGCAGCTTGGCCTCAGCTGTTCCCGGCCATCTCACTGATCCTGGTGCTGATGGTCGGTGCCTTCTGGTTGCGGCTACGCGGTTTCGGACTGCTGGTGCTGGTTGCTGCTGCCGGCCTGGCGTTGCTGGCCCATCGGGTCGCCGGTTCGCTGGCGGCCAACCAACTGCTGGTGCTGGCGCTCAGCGCCGGGCTGATGGCCTTGTTCGTGCGCGGCCGCGAGTTGTTGGGCGTTCAGGGCACCACCGGCGCCTCGATGCTGGTGGACCTGCGCGACCGCATCCGGTCCCAGGACGGTTCCGACCGGGTCTGGCCGCGGGGCTGGCATGTGCAGTCGGCGATCCAGTCCGCCAATGGTGAAGCGTTTTCCGGTGACTTCTTCGTGGTCGCCGGCGACGAGGAAACCATGCAAGCCGTGGTCGTCGACATCTCCGGGAAGGGGCATCACGCCGGAACCCGGGCGTTGATGCTGTCCGCCGCGTTCGGGGGGTTGCTCGGTGCGCTTCCGGCGGCCGATTTTCTCCCGGGCGCCAACAGGTATCTGTTGCGGCAGAACTGGGACGAGGGGTTCGCCACCGCCGTGCACCTGCTCATCGACCTGCGATCCGGCCGGTACGAGATCCGGCATGCGGGGCATCCACCGGCAGCCCATTTCCGGGCCGGCTCCGGAACCTGGGAACTGTTGAACCAGGCAGGCGGGCCGGCCTTGGGCATCGTCGAAGAAGCCGGGTACCACCCGGTCAAGGGCACCCTGTGTGTCGGCGATGCGTTGATGATGTACACCGACGGCTTGGTCGAGAACCCGGGACGCGACCTGGACCTCGGCATCGACAGGTTGCTCGGCGACGCCACCGCCCTGGTGGCCCAGACCGGTTTGGCGCAAGGAGCGCAGCGGTTGGTGAACTCGGCCGACGCGCAGGAGGACGACGACCGGTCGCTGATGCTGATCTGGCGGGACTGAGCCTGCCTGCTCCGGGGTGTCCTTGTGCGGCCGGTCCGGTCATGCCGGGGTCGTGGACCCGGGGCGGCAGGGGCCTACCCGAGGCCTGACGGCCGGTAGCCGACGGTACACGCCATGTTCACCGGCCCGGCCCAGGACAGCCGGTCATGGCACTCCTCGGATGAAGAAGCCCGCCGAATGTGCCGATGCAGCGTCATGGCCGACCTTCAACAACTGCCCGCCCAGCCGCGGGCGTCGGCACCGTGGCGGCGGGACCGGCGTGATGAGCTACGAGCGGCGGGGCACCAGCATGTCCGTTCCGTGTTGACCTCTCAACCCGCTCCGACCACGGCCTGGCACGCGCTGCCCGGTGGCATCGATCATCTCGTCGTCAGTCCGGGGGGCGTGTTCGTGGTGATGGACGTATGCGTACCCAACCAGTGGGCGATGGTGCTCGGCGACAGTGTGGTGATCGGGGGGCTTGAGTCCGACCTGATCAAACGCGCCGACCGGCATGCCGACTGGGTCGCGGGCAGGATGGCGCAGGCGGCAGGCTTGTCGTTGACAGTGCGCAGCCTCATCGTCTTCACCCACTACCGCAGGCTGGCGGTCCGGCAGAGCCCGAGCCGGGCATGCGTCCTGTCCACCACTGGACTGGCCGAGTGGTTGCACCGCCGCGCGCCGGTCCTGTCCGCGTTGCAGATGGCTGAGGTGACGTCTGCGGCTTGGCGGGCCGAGACCTGGGGAGTGGACGAGTGGCCGCGGAGCCAGCCGATGCCGAACCAGCGGGCCGGTTGGTACCAGCGACTGACGACACGGCAGGCGGATTAGATGCTCGATCATCCCTGGACGATCAGCGTTCTGGTCAATATCCCGCTCATCATCGCACTCGTCTACCTGCTCGGGCGGATGCGCCAGGAACGGCAACGCCGCCACCTGGCCTCCACCCGGGACTCGTTGACCCAGTTGCCGAACCGGCACCGGCTGGCCGTCGCGGTCGGCGAATCGCTGGCCCGGATCCCGCAACCGGAAGATCACGACAGCGACGGCAGCCGCGGCCCAGTGCTGATGCTGCTGGACCTGGAAGGCTTCAAGGACATCAACGACATCCTCGGGCACACCTCCGGAGACGTGGTGCTGGTGCAGGTGGCCGAGCAGCTGCGGGTGGCGGCCGGGCCGGAAGCCATGGTTTCCCGGGTCGGCGGGGACGAGTTCGTCGTGTTCCTGGACAAGGACCTCACCGCCAGCCAGGCGATGCTCGAGGCGAAGAAGCTGTTGGCGGCGCTCGGCGCGGGGGCCTATTGCAGCGACGGGCCGGCGCTGGAGATCCGTGCCAACATCGGCATCGTGCAATGCCCACGCGACGGGCGGCAGTTCGACGACCTGATGGACCGGGCCGACGTGGCGTTGCGCACCGCCAAACGCACGCGCAGCGGAGCCCTGTTGTACTCGCTGGATCACGCACCGAGCGGCCGGGACCCCCGCGGCACCTTGTCGATGCTGCGTGGCGCGATGGACGAAGACCAGTTGCGGTTGCGGTACCAGCCGCTGGTCAGCGTCGACCAGACCCGCATCGTCGGTTACGAGGCACTGCTGCGGTGGGAGAACCCGGTGCGCGGCTTGGTGTTGCCGGCCGAGTTCGTGCCGATGGCCGAACGCACCAGCCTGATCCACCCGTTGACCCGGTGGGTGATGCTGACCGCGCTGCAACAGGGCGCGCAGTGGCGCGACCAAGGCATCGACCCGGTCAACATCTCGGTGAACGTCAGCTCCGCGGTGTTGGAGGAGGGTCTGCTGGGGATCATCGAGGAGGCGCTGGCGCTGACCGGCTGGCCGGCAGGGCAACTGGTCGTCGAGATGACCGAGACCGCGTTGAGCAACAGTCCGGACGTGGCGTTGAAGGTGGTCAGCGCGCTGCGCGAGCGCGGCGTCAAGATCAGTATCGACGATTTCGGCGCCGGATACACCAGCCTCGCGCAGCTGGGCGTGATGCCGGTGCACGAGTTGAAGATCGACCGGCAATTCGTGGAGCAGCTGTCCGGCCGGGCCCCGGAGGCGATCACCTCCTCGATGGTTTCGCTCGGGCACCGGCTGGGCCTGCAGGTGGTGGCCGAGGGGGTGGAGACCGAGGCGGCGGCGACCCGGCTGGCGGAGATGGGGGTCGACGTGCTGCAGGGCTACCTGTTCGCCCGGCCGATCCAGCCCGAGGACGTGCCCACGTGGCATCGGGAGTTCGAGCGCCGTCAAGCCTCCGGTGGCCGTCCGGGCGAGCTGGCCGGCCAGCCGGCGACGCCGGGGATTCCGGCGCAGCAGGGCACGCACCACACCTCGGCCGGGTAGCCGCGCGGTTCTTGCTCGTCGCGGACCACGGGTCGAGCGGCACAGAACGCTCGCGCCTGGCCGGTGCCGGTAGGGGTACGATGGCTGGGCCAACGGGGTGTGGCGCAGTTTGGTAGCGCGTCCGCTTTGGGAGCGGAAGGCCCCCGGTTCAAATCCGGGTACCCCGACGCTCCGGTACGATGATTGCGGGCCTGACGGCCACGCGGGTGTAGCTCAATGGCAGAGCCCCAGCCTTCCAAGCTGGTCATGCGGGTTCGATTCCCGTCACCCGCTCCGAAACCGGCGAACCACGCGGCAACCGGCGAGTCATGGGGCAAGCCGGCGAATCATGGGCAAATGGGCGAGTCATGCGGTGGTTGCCGAACTGATCGGCGGATGTCGAAACACTCGGCGGGTCGGGGGAGACACTCGGCGGGTGGGGTGAGTTGCTCAGGTTCCCTCACGTGCGTTCACTGCTGCGCGCCAACACGTGTGCTGTCACCGCATCCAGGTCTTCCACGGCTTGTCGTACCTGTTCCCAGGTGGGTGCGTCGGCCGCGTAGAGGTCTTGCTCGGCCACGGCCAGAGCGGTGCGGGCCGCTGGAACCTGGTCGGCCAGTTCGGCGACGGTCTGGGCGTCACTCACGCGGCTTCCGGCCGTGGTCAGCGCGTGGCGCAGGCGGTCCAGGGCCGATTGCAGTTCGGTGCGCCGCAGGTGCTCGCGGCGGCGCGACCGGCGCCGTTGCCGGGCTCGCCGTGACAGCCACAACCCGGCAGGTACCACCATGACCAGTGCGCCCGTCAGCGCCCACAGCCAGTAGGTGGTCCGGATCTGTGTCAGCACCGAGGTCTGCCGCCTGCCGGGGCCTTCGCCGCTGGCGGACGGGGTCGGGTCCGAGGTCAACCAGCCCTGGCCGGGGATGAACACCTCGACCCAGGCATGGGCCCGGTCTTGGGTGATCGTGCGCCATTGGCCGTCGCGGCGCCCGCCGGCGTACCCGACGGCGATCCGGGCCGGCACGCCGACGGAGCGCAGCAACACGGCTTCGGCCGCCGCGAAGTGCTCGCAGAAGCCCTCACCGGACTCGAACAGGAAGAAGTCCACGGCGTCATGGCCCGCCGGTGGCACCGGCGCGTCCAGCCGGT
>PDSI01000048.1 GCA_002748415.1 Micrococcales bacterium
CCGGGCCGGAAGACCCCGCCGGTTTTCAGCTGCCGAGGTTTCGGCCACCCAGCGCGCGCAACCCCGGTACCACCTGCTCGGTGAAGGTGCGCAGGAACCGTTCCTGGTCGTGGCCGGGCCCGTGGAACACCAGATGGTCGAACCCGAGGTCGACGTATTCGCGGATGGCGCTGACGGCCTCGTCCGGGGTGCTGGCAACGATCCAACGCTGCGCCACCTGTTCGATGGGTAGTTGCGCCGCGGCCGCCTCCATCTCGGTGGCGCTGTCCATGCTGTGTTTCTGTTCGGCGGTCAACGACAACGGCGCCCAGAACCGGGTGTTTTCCAGGGCCAGCTGCGGGTCCGGGTCGTAGGACAGCTTGATCTCGATCATCCGCTCGATCGGTTCACCCGCGCGCCCGGCTTTGCGCCTGCCTTCCAGCACCGACGGCAGCAGCGTGTCCTCGTACAACTCGCGGCCCTTGCCTGAGGTGCAGATGAATCCGTCACCGTACCGGCCGGCGTAGCGGGCCACCATCGGCCCACCGGCGGCGATGAACACCGGGACCGGCCTGGGCGGCCGGTCGTACAGGTAGGCGTCGCGGGTGCGGTAGTACGCACCCTGGAAACTCACCGGCTCATCGGCGTTCCACAGCTGCCGCATCAGGTTCACCGCCTCCCGCAGCCGGGCGAAGCGCTCCTTGAAAGCCGGCCAGTCCATGTCTGCGACGGCGACCTCGTTCAATGCCTCACCGGTTCCCACGCCCAGGAAAACCCGGCCCGGGTACAGGCAGGCGAGAGTGGCGAACTCGTGCGCGATGACGACGGGGTTGTACCGGAAGGTGGGGGTCAGCACCGAGGTTCCCAGGGTGATGCGGTCGGTCCGTGCGCCGACGGCAGCCAACCATGGGATCGCGGCGGGCGCGTGCCCGCCGGTGTGCCGCCACGGTTGGAAGTGGTCGGAGACCGTCACCGAGTCCAGGCCCAGTTCTTCAGCCAGCACGGCATAGCCTGCCAGCGTCGCGGGGTCGAACTGTTCGGCCGATGCTTTGTACCCGATGCGCAATGTCACACTCGCAGGCTATCCGGCCCGGGGAACGAGCGGGCGGTAGCCTGCCGGTGTGGACGACAAGCGCGAGACCGGCTCGATCGCCCCGAGCGCGGAGGACAAACGCAAGGCGATGGAGTCGTTGCTGCGCACCTTGTATCTGCAGCATCTCGGCGTCAACGACCGGGGTGAGCAGATGTTCACCGGGCCCAGCCAGAAGACCCCGCACGGGCGCGTCTTCGGCGGACAGATTCTGGGCCAATCGTTGATGGCGGCGACCTTGACGGCGCCGGAGGACGGTCGCAGCGTGCACTCGTTGCACGCCTACTTCATGCGCCCGGGCGACGCGGAGCAACCGGTCGAGTTCGACGTGGAGATCATGCGGGACGGAAGGTCCTTTACCACCCGCAGGGTGCGAGCGATGCAGTTCGGCCGGATCATCCTGTCGATGATGGCGTCCTTCCAACACCCTGACGCGTACGCGTTCGACCACGCCGACGAGATGCCTGAGGTTGCGCCACCGGAGGATCTTCCCTCCTTCGACGCGATCGTGGCGCCGGCAGCAAACAAGTACCCCGGTGTGCGCTACTACGCCCAGCGGCGCCCGTTCGACTTGCGCCACGTCAACCAGCCCATAGCGCTGGAGCCCGACCCGAACCCGGCGTCGGTCAATGCGGTGTGGATGCGGCCGATGGCCGATCTACCGGACGACGAGCGGCTGTATCCACCGGTTCTGGCCTACGCGAGCGACTACACGCTGCTGGAGTCGGTCTTGCGCAGGCATGGGCTGGCCTGGTCGATGGGACTGCGGACAGCCAGCCTGGACCATGCGATGTGGTTCCACCGGCCGATCCCGGTCAACGAGTGGCTCTTGTGCGTGCAGACGAGCCCCTCGGCCAGCGGCGGACGTGGCTTGGGGGTGGGGCGGATCTTCACCCGGGACGGCGCTCTGGTGGCCACTGCCGCCCAAGAGGGCATGGTGCGCCCAGATGGCGCTCGCTAGACTCCCCGCAGCCGTCACGTGGAGGGGAGTCTCATGGCATTGCTGGCACTGACTGTTATCGGTGCGGAGAAGTCCGGGCTGGTGAGCAGCCTGGCCGATGTGGTTTCTTCATGCGGCGGCAACTGGGAGCACAGCCAGATGACCGAGCTGGCCGGCCGGTTCGCCGGCATCGTCACTGTCGATGTTCCCGACGAGCGGGCCGATGAGCTGATCGAGGCATTGCGGCCGCTGGACGGGCTGATCGATGTGACGGCCCA
>PDSI01000238.1 GCA_002748415.1 Micrococcales bacterium
GGAGTTTGCTGCGTGCGGCGTGGGAACCCACGACTGTCGGTGCTGTTGACTAGCCTGCTGACCATGGCTTCCCGTACGTCTTCCCCGCCACGTGCGTCGGCAACCAAACGAGCATCCGGGGCAGGCCGGCCGGCCACGAAGCCGCGTAGTCGCACGACGCGGGGGACTGCACGCAAGAATACGGCTGCGCGCCGGCACGCGGGAGGCTCCTCGGGTGGGACCGGCCTGTGGGGTGTGCTGGCCGCGCCGTTCGTCGGGCTGGGACGCCTGACCGGTGGCAGCGTACGGCGGATGGGGGCCGCCGACGAGCCGGAGATCGACCCCTCACTGCGGCGTGACGGACTGGGCTTCCTCCTGCTGATCCTGGCCATCGTGGTGGCCAGCCGGGAGTGGTGGGGCGCATCGGGCACTTTCGGTGCGGTGGTGCACGCTGTGGTCGCGGGCACCACCGGCCGAGTGGGCCTGGTGTTGCCCCTGGTGTTGCTCGTTCTCGCGTGGCGATTGTTGCGCTATCCCGGCCGGGGCCCGGCCAACGGGCGGATCGGTATCGGCTTCGGTTTCGTGACCGTTGCCTCGTGCGGAATCGTGCACCTGGTGCAGGGGCGCCCCTCGGTGTTCGCCGACGGCCTGGAGGTCGTCGGGACGGCCGGTGGAGTGCTCGGTTACCTGGCTGCGGTTCCGGCGGCGGCCGCCATCACGGTCTGGGGCGCCGGGGTGGTGTTGGGCCTGCTCGCGTTCTTCGGGATCCTGGTGGTCACCGCTACCCCGTTTCATCTGATCCCGAGCAGGTTGCGGTTGCTGTACGACCGGTTGACCATGCCGGTCGCCGACGCGGACGAGGACAACTCCTCCGGGTTGCCGAAGCCGGGGACCGTGCGGGACAAGCGACCGCCCCGTCGCGGTGCCACCAGTACCGAACGGGACGGCGACCGGGCCTACGAATCCGCCGTCGAGGTGGAGCCCAGCAAGCGGGGTAGGCTCCGCAAGAAACTGCGCAGCGAGCGGCCCGACCCCACCGGCACCGGCGAACCTGGCACCGGCACGCCGACGGCACACCGCGGTCGCGACGGAGCGCCCACCCGCCGCTTCGCGGACACCGACTCCACTGCGGGACAAGCTGCCTCGAAACCGTTTCCCGTCAACAGCCCGGAAAGACCGGCCACCGAAAAGCGCGCAGAGAAAGCCGACGCATCCCCGCCGTCCGGCACCGGTCAAGCCTCGGCACCGGCGGTACCTGCACCGACCCAGCCGCTGCCGCAGCGCACCGAACAGCTGTTGCTGGCCGGCGACGTTACCTACACCTTGCCCGACCCGTCCCGGCTGGCCGCCGGCCCACCGCACAAGACCCGCAGTGCCGCCAACGACCGGGTGGTCGAGGCCCTCACCGAGGTGTTCGAGTCGTTCAACATCGACGCCCAGGTCACTGGATTCACCCGCGGTCCGACCGTCACCCGCTACGAGGTCGAACTCGGTCAAGGCACCAAAGTGGAACGGGTCACCGCGCTCAGCAAGAACATCTCCTACGCGGTCGCCAGCGCCGATGTGCGGATCCTGTCCCCGATCCCGGGTAAATCGGCCATCGGTATCGAGATCCCCAACGCCGACCGGGAGACCGTGGTGCTGGGCGATGTACTGCGGTCTCCGGTCGCTCGCCGCAACGAACACCCGATGGTCATCGGGGTCGGTAAGGACGTCGAGGGCGGCTACGTGGTGGCGAACCTGGCCAAGATGCCGCA
>PDSI01000221.1 GCA_002748415.1 Micrococcales bacterium
TCTGCTTGTATGTGGATCAAGCGAACCCGGTGTCGAACGAACTGTACGAACGCTTGGGCTACCGGTTCGTCGATGACACGGTCAGCATGGTGATCGAAGCCTGAAAACAGGGCAGGCGCGGCGGCAGTTGGTTGTTGGTAGAAACCGGAGCCACGAAAACGTCTCGGTACCGACCTCGTCCAGCCAGTCTGCGATTTCGTGCAGGCAATCCAGCAGCGCTGTGCAGGCAATCCGGCAGCGCTGTTTTCGCCTTTTCACGGCGGCCCCTCGACAGGGTGCCAGCGCAACCGCTTCAGCGAACGAATTGTTCACGCTGTTGCTCTGTCGGATTCAGCAAGAACCTCCACCTCTATTCGATGGCGGCCACCAGATTTTTCGGTACAGTTCTTTGCCCTGTTCGCCGGGGCGCTGAACGCTTCGGGGTTCGGCACCCGCAGGCACCGCACCGCCGACCGCGACAGGTATGCCAACGCCAGGCCGACGCACATCGGGAAGGGGGTTTCGCACCTGATCGTTGAGCCGTCGTACCATGAGCCATGATGAGCACCTCACCCACCGCGTCGGCATGGCAGCGACTGATGGAGGGCAACGCGCGTTTCCGGGCCGGCGAACCGGTCCACCCGAACACTGGCCTGTCCCGTGTTCGTGACCTCGGGGAAGGCCAGCACCCATTCGCCGTAATAGTCGCATGCTCAGACTCCCGGGTCCCCCCGGAAGTGATCACCGACCAAGGACTCGGCGATCTGTTCGTCATCCGAACGGCGGGCCATGTTCTGGACGATGCGGGGTTGGGTTCGATCGACTATGCGGTCACCGCGCTCGGTGTTCCCCTGATCGTGGTACTGGGCCACACCGGATGCGGTGCGGTGCACGCCACGATGCAGGCGGTCGCCGAGGGCGTCACCCCGGGTGGCGCTCTGGATGCCCTCGTGGATGCGGTGCGGCCCAGTGTGGAACGTGCCACCGGCGCCGGCGGGTCACCGACGGTCGACGATGTCGTCACCGAACACGTCCGCGCCAGCATCGACCTGCTGCTGGACCGCTCGGAGCCGGTGGCCCAGGCGAAGCAGGCGGGGTCGCTGACCGTCGCGGGGGCGGTCTACCAGCTGGCCGACGGGATGATCCGCCAAGTCAGCTGAGTGCCCTTCGTGCCGGGTCCTAGTACCAGTTCTTGGCCCGGCTGTGTGCCCAGGCTGCACAGGGTGTGCCGTACCGGCCGGCGATGTAGTCCAGCCCCCAGGCGATCTGGGTGCCTGGGTTGGTCCGCCAGTCGGCCCCGTGACTGCTCATCTTGCTGCCCGGCAACGCCTGCGGGATGCCGTAGGCACCGGACCTGGGATTGTTCGCGGTCACCCGCCAGTTGCTCTCTTTGCGCCACAGGTTGTCCACGCACTGAAACTGAGAGTCGTCCCAGCCCCGGGCGGCCACCATCTGACGGGCGACGTCTCTGGCGCTACCGGGATTGACCGGAACGGCAGGCGCAGTGACGTCCTCAGCCGATTCGGCCGCTTCGGCAGCCCGCTTCTCCTCGGCCTCCCGTTCGGCCTTTTCCTTGGCGGCCTTCAAGGCCGCTGCCCGCGCCTCTTCCTGCCGGATCCGCTCCTGCTCCAACCGGTCCTTGAGCTTGCGCTGTGTGTCCTGGTTGCGGGTGGCCGCGGTGAACTGGTCCTCCACGGCCCGCACCTCTGCCTGCTGCTTGATCTGCTGCACCGCAGGCACGGAAAGGTGCTGTGTGGGAGTGGCCCGAGCCGGTGTGATGGCGAAGCCCATGGCGAGCACCGCGGCAACGCTGAGCGAACGCTTGGGAACGGGGACATAAGGAAACACGAATGCACCTTCGGGGTGAGACCTGCCTTCGGATACGCAGATACCGGCCCAACCAGTCAGGAGATTCCCCGAAAACCTCCGCCCCAAGAACCGGGTGAGTCTTGCTATCTCTTGCCACCGAAGGTGGCCCGTCGGGCCAACTCATGCCCAGCCTACTCATACGCAACCGAAGCTTGTCCAGTTCGTGATCTGGCTTGCACGGAGGACCTTTCCGGAATCCGTCACAGCCCCCACAAGAGCGCACATTGTGTGCTGGATTGAGTACGATACGTATCCGTTTTTCCTTTGCGTAGTGGTTCTACTACAGAAGGTGAGTGATTCGCGTGAGCCTGGCGACACCCGCGGCGCGGGCGTATTCGCGCGGCTGGTGCGCCGCAAGCAGGTGCCCCACGGGCAGATGCACCAAGACACCGGCCGGCTACGACCGGATGCGGCAGGGCCTGCCGGTCAGGCCGGGGGGCCCTCGAGCAACTCCGTTACCAGTGCCGCCACCGGCGAGCGCTCCGAGCGCACCAGCCGCATGTGCGCGAACAACGGGTGCCCCTTCAGCCGCTCGATCACCGCCGCCACACCGTCGTGCCGGCCGACCCGCAGGTTGTCGCGCTGAGCGACATCATGCGTCAGGATGACGCGGGAGTTCTGGCCTACCCGCGACAACACCGTCAGCAGGACGTTGCGCTCCAGAGACTGCGCCTCATCGACAATGACGAACGCATCGTGCAGGCTCCGCCCGCGGATGTGCGTGAGCGGCAACACCTCGAGGATGCCGCGGTCCAGCACCTCCGCGACCACCTCGGTGCTGACCAACGCGCCCAGCGTGTCGAAGACCGCTTGCGCCCAGGGGTTCATCTTCTCGGCCTCGGTGCCCGGCAGGTAACCCAGCTCCTGCCCGCCCACCGCGTACACCGGCCGGAACACCATGACGCGCCGGTGCTGGCGGTGCTCCAGCACGGCCTCCAGGCCGGCACACAGCGCCAGCGCCGACTTGCCGGTCCCGGCGCGGCCGCCGAGCGAGACGATGCCGACATCGGTGTCCAGCAGCAGATCGATGGCGATGCGCTGTTCGGCGCTACGCCCGTGCACGCCGAACACGTCCCGGTCGCCACGCACCAACTTGACTGACTTGTCCGGAAGCACTCGTCCGAGCGCCGATCCGCGTACGGACGACATCACCAGGCCGGTATGGCAGGGCAGTTCCGCCGCCTCCTCCAGCCGGATGGTCTCCTCCCCGTACAACGTGGCCATCTCCTCGTCGGTGACGGATAACTCCACCAGCCCGGTCCAGCCGGAGTCGACCGCCTGCTCGGCGTGGTACTCCTCGGCAGACAGCCCGATGGCCGACGCCTTGACCCGCATCGGCAAGTCTTTGGAGACCATCACCACGTCGCTCTCCGCCGACAAGCTCTTGGCAACCGCCAGGATACGAGAGTCGTTGTCGCCCAAACGGAATCCGGCTGGCAACACCTGCGGATCAACGTGGTTCAGCTCGACCCTGACGGTGCCGCCGTCCGCGCCGGCCGGGATCGGTTCGTCCAGTCGTCCGTGCTCCATCCGCAGGTCGTCCAGCAACCGCAACGAGGCGCGAGCGAAGTACCCGAGTTCGGCATGATGCCGTTTGGCCTCCAGCTCCGTGATCACCACAACGGGCAGCACAACCTCGTGCTCGGCGAAACGGGTGATGGCCAACGGATCGGACAACAGAACGGAGGTGTCCAGCACGTAGGTACGTCTCGGCATACCAGCACGCTACGTCAGACTTGACCGCGCAGAGTAGACCCCCGGCTGGTTTGGCTGCCTAAGACGTTTTTGCTGATTCGTCTGACACTACAGTTCGCTGCCGGCCTCGTTCCAGCCCCTATGGCGCTGTTGCGGTACGTCGGGTAGCGGCGCGCGGGCGCCATACGTCCCCTGACGGCGCCATACGTCCGTTGGCGGTGCCATAGGGGTCGATATGAGTGGTGCGGGTGGATTGTCGGCAGGGTACGCGGGAGTGCGCAGGCGGGTCGTTTCGCGCGTCACAAGAGACCTCGCCTGGCCCGCTGACTTGGCGCGGGAGTGCCCCGGACCGTGCCGGGGTCGTGAATACGGTGCCAGGGGTCGTGAATACGGTGCCGGGTTCGTGCACGAGCCCGGCTCGCCCGGTCAGGACCCGAACCGGCGCTGCCGCCCGGCGTAGTCACGCAACGCACGCAGGAAATCCACCCGGCGGAAATCTGGCCAGTACGCTTCACAGAAGTAGAACTCGCTGTGGGCACTCTGCCACAACAAGAACCCGCTGAGCCGCTGCTCCCCCGAGGTCCGGATGACCAGATCCGGATCCGGCAGGCCCTTGGTGTACAAGTGCTCCGCGATGTGCTCGACAGTCAGCAGATTGGCCAGGTCCTCGATGCTGGTGCCGATGGCCGCGTGCTCCTGCAGCAACGAACGCACCGCATCGGTGATCTCCTGCCGGCCCCCGTACCCGATGGCAACGTTGACGTGCAGGCCGGACACGCCGTCGGTCAACCGGGTGCTGGCGCGTAGCCGTCGCACGGTAGCAGCGGGCAGCACCTGAGTGGATCCCACGAGTTGCAGACGCCACCGCCCGGTCTCCGCCATAGCACTGACCGTCTCCTCGATCACGCCGATGAGACCCGCTAACTCCTCCGCAGGCCGGTCCAGGTTGTCGGTCGAGAGCATCCACAGGGTGACCACCTCGACGCCCACCTCCTCGCACCAGCCGAGGAAGGTCTGCACGTGCAGGCCACCGGCTCGATGGCCTTCGACCGCCGGGCCACCGCTCTGTCTGGCCCAGCGCCGGTTCCCGTCGAGGATCACTCCGACGTGCTGTGGCACCGTGTGCCGGCCCAGCCACGCCGTGAGCCGCCGTTCGTACAGTCCATACAGCGGGTTCGCCGACACCGACCACATCTCCTTGCGCTGAGTAGCAGGCAAAATGTACCGCTTCGAAACCCCCTTTTGGTTTACCCACCAGTAACCTACGGTTGCGTAAGTTATGGTGGGCGCATGAGGCGCCAGCGAACCGATGCAGCCGGACCGCCAGTCGGCAAAGTGGCTGAGTCGGCCGGCCAGCCGGTCGAATCGACGAGCGAAACGGCCAAGTCGCCTCTTGACGCCGCCGTGGTCACGGCCGAACCACGGCTACGCGGCTGGCTGCACGCCGGCTGGACCCCTGTCGTTGCCGTCGCCTGCACCGTCTTGGTGGCGCTGGCACCGACGGGCGCCCCGCGCTGGACCAGCTTAGTGTTCGGCTTGACCGCGGTGGCCCTGTTCGGCACCAGCGCTGTCTACCACCGCGGTCGCTGGTCCACCCCGGCCCGCACCTGGCTGCGCCGGCTGGACCACTCCAACATCTTCCTGGTCATCGTCGGCTCCTACACGCCGCTGACCGCGTTGCTGCTGCCCAGCCGGCAGGCGGCGATGCTGCTGATCGCGGTCTGGTCCGGCGCACTGATCGGTGTGGGATTGAAGCTGTTCGCCCCCACGCTGCCGCGGTGGGTGACCGTGCCCATCTACCTGGCGTTGGGATGGGTGGCCGTGGCCTTCCTGCCCCAGTTCTTGGCCAACGGCGGGCCCGGCGTGCTGGCCCTGGTCGTTGCCGGCGGCTTGCTGTACACCGCGGGTGGGCTGGTCTACGCCTCCAAATGGCCGGACCCCAGCCCGCGATGGTTCGGCTTCCACGAGGTCTTTCACACCTTCACGGTGCTGGCGTTCGGCTGCCATTTCGCAGCCATCGCCTGGGTGGTCCTCGGCCGCCAGCCGACCAGCTGACGGGCCGGCTGGGCACCGGCCCCGGGCACCGGATCAGGCCGGGGCACCTCGACCGGCCAGCCACTGCGCGACGGCCCGGCGCTACCCCGCTGGGTCGTCGGGTTGGCCCTGCGGCACCGGGTCCTCGGCTGCACGTCTGGCCCGTTCGGCAGATTCGCCCCGGTACCGCAGCCGGCGCATCCGCCGGATCATGTCCAACACCAGCAGGATGACCACGACGGCGAGTGCGAACAAGGTGATGAAGCCGGGCAGTCCAGGTGACACCGACAACGGGTCCGGGCCCTCGCCCGGTTGGGGGCTGGGCGCCGGTATCGCGGCCGGCAACCACCGCGCGGCGAGCATAGGCATCACGGCAAGGCTAGGCATCGGTTTCACCGGCCCCCGTCGGCACCGGCACGACCGGGACCAAGGGCAGCGCCGCCCCCGGCGATCAACTCCGGGCGGCCCCGGATGCCGGCGAACAAGTCGTCCTCGATCTCGGCCGGGGCGTTGAGCGCGGAGGCGCCCAGCTCGTAGTCCTCCCACGGCCAAGCCTTGCGCTGCAGGTCGTGATCGAGCGCGAAGAACAGCCCATCGGGGTCCACCTGAGTAGCATGCGCCTTCAGCGCCCGGTCCCGCACGGCGAAAAAGTCGGCGCACTCGATCCGCGCGTGCACCGGACGGTCCGGCTGGCGTCCCATGAGCTCGATCCTCTCCGCGTACGGCGACTCGCGTCCCGCGTCCAGCAGCACCTGGTGGAATGCCCGCATCCTGGCTGCGGAGAACGTCTGGTTGTAATAGATCTTCAGCGGCTGCCACGGCGGCCCTTCGGCCGGGTAGGCGTCCGGGTCGCCTGCGGAATTGAAGGCGGCCATCGACACGGTGTGGCACATGATGTGATCCGGGTGCGGGTAGCCGCCGTTCTCGTCGTAGGCGGTCATCACATGCGGGCGGAACTCGCGCACCAGCCGTACCAGCGGCTCGGCGGCCACCTCGACCGGTTCCAGCGCGAAGCACCCTGGCGGCAGCGGCGGAATTGGATCGCCTTGCGGCAGACCGGAATCCACGAAACCCAGCCACGCGTGCTCGACTCCGAGGATCTGCACCGCGGCAGCCATCTCCTGACGGCGGTATTCCACCATGTCGCGCAACACCGACGGGTCGTCGGCAAGCTTGGGATTCAGGATGTCTCCACGTTCCCCGCCGGTACACGTCACCACAAGCACCCGCACGCCTTGCGCACGGTACATCGCCATCACCGGCGCGCCCTTGCTCGACTCGTCGTCCGGGTGGGCGTGCACGCACATCAGGCGCAGCTCGGTCTCGGTTTCGGTGGAACCCACGAGAATCCTCTTCATTGGTCTGCCAGGCGCATCCTCGACCATGATGTGTGTTTCAGGGGCGATGTCGGCACCCGGCATCTGTGGTTGCGCGGACTAGCCTACGAGATCAGCGCCACCGCGAAAGCACGCATTCCCGGCCCACAGACCTGGTCGACGAGCCGGCAACTCGACAAGATGAGGTTCCAGTCCATGAGCGTCTCCCAGTCCCGGCCGGCCGGTCGCTACGGTGAGGACGCTCCGGCCTGGCATCGGACGGCGGCCCGCGCCCTGGCCGTGACGATGGCCGCGCTGGCCGTGGCATGGGTGGTCTGGGCCGGCTGGTCGGCCGGCTCGCGCCCGGTGAACGCGACGATCATCACCTACCAGGTCCGCGACGATGCCACCATCGATGTCACCTTCGACGTGAGCATGGATCCGGGGACACGCGCGCAATGCGTGGTGGAGGCCCGGAACGGCCAGCATGCCGCGGTCGGTTCCGCCGTCGTCGGTGTTCCGGTCAGCACCCAGCGCCGGCAGCGCGTACAAACCCAGGTGCGCACCACCGAGCGATCGGCCGCGGCGGTCGTCCGCGGATGCGAGGTTCCCGGCCAACCGTAACCCGCGACGACTGGCCACGCTGAACCGTAACCACCACGTGACTGACCGGAATCGCGCTGGTAGACTAGGGGCTCCGAGTTCGCCGCGGTCCCACCCCCGGGCCCGCGGCTGCAACGTTCTGGACGACCCGCGCCGCCTGTCAGTGTGGGCTGGCGGCGGCTTGGGTGGCGTGGCCGGCCACAGCCGGCTAAGTAGCAGGGAGAGGCATGTCCGAGAGCACCACTGAGGCGAACTGGTTGACCCAGGAAGCCTACGACCGTCTCAGCGCCGAGCTGGCCGAACTAACAGGTCCGAAGCGCCAGGAGATCGCCCGTCGGATCGAGGCCGCCCGCGACGAGGGCGACCTGCGTGAAAACGGCGGGTACCACGCCGCCAAGGAAGAGCAGGGCAAGCAGGAAGCCCGCATCCGGCAGCTGGAGGACCTGCTGCGCAACGCCACCGTCGGCGAATCCCCGGCCGACGACGGGGTGGTCGAACCGGGCATGGTCGTGGTGGCCACGGTGGCCGGCCGGGAGATGACCTTCCTGCTGGGCAGCCGCGAGATCGCCGAGGGAACCGACCTGGACGTCTACAGCGAGAAGTCGCCCTTGGGCGCTGCCATCAACGGAGCGAAGGTGGGCGAGTCCGCCAGCTACGAAGCGCCGAACGGCAGATCCGTCGACGTGAAGATCGTCAGGGCGACGCCGTTCACGGGTTGACTGTCCCGGCGGCCGCAGCCGGGACATCCCCGTCGCTGCCGCGGATCGAGACCACCACCGTCTTCAACACGGCCACGACCGGCACCGCGAAGACGGCGCCGATGATGCCGGCGACCACCAAACCGCCGGCAACCGCGAGCACGACGCCCAGCGGGTGGACCGAAACCGCCCGCCCCATCAGCAGAGGTTGCAACACATGGCCCTCCACTTGCTGGACGGCCAGCACGATCGCCAGCATGACCACGGCTGCGGTCACCCCCTGAGTGACCAACGCGATCAGCACCGCCACCGCCCCGGACAGCGCCGCGCCGACGATGGGCACGAACGCGCCGAGGAACACCAGCATCGCGATCGGTGCTGCCAGTGGAAGCTGCAACACGACCGCGCCGATACCGACGCCGGCGGCGTCCGCGGCGGCCACCACCACGGTCGCCCGCACATAGGAGGTCAGGGTCGCCCACCCGTCCCGGCCGGCCAGATCCACCCGAGACTGTGCCTGTTTGGGCAGCAGACTGACCACCCAAGCCCAGATCCCGCGACCGTCGTAGAGCAGGAACACCAAGGTGAACAGGGTGAGCAGTACCCCGGTCACCGCCGAGGTCGCGGTCCCGGTCACCGCCAGCGCGCTGGTCAGCAGGGCGTCACTGCGCACAATCTCCTGTTGTAGGTTCTCGAACGCTCGCTGCGCCTGGGCAGTCTCCAGGCTCAGCGGCCCGTTGACCAGCCAGTCCTGGATGGACTCCAGCGCCCGCACGACCTCCCGCGACAGCCCCTGAAAACCACTGACGATCTGCGTTCCGATGAATGTGAACGCGCCCAGCACCGCGGCCAGCGCCATCAGGATCGTCGCTGCCGTGGCCAGTCCGCGCGGAACCCGCAGCCGGATGAGCGCGGTTTGCAGCGGGCTCAGCAGGGCCGCCAGCAGCAACGCAACGAAGAACGGAATGGTCAAGGCGAAGAAGTAGCGGATCAGCCACAGGATCAGCGTCACCGCA
Source organism: Micrococcales bacterium (assembly GCA_002748415.1). Lineage (GTDB taxonomy): Bacteria > Actinomycetota > Actinomycetes > Actinomycetales > CAWJMD01. The sequence continues at coordinate 9,211 of PDSI01000221.1, forward strand.
GCAGCGATAATCAGAACTCGCCACGACCACGAGGCGGCCAACCACACCGGGTAGGAGACCGGGGCGAGCTCGCGCGTGCCGGCGCCAGCCGGGGGGGCCTGCGATTGCGCGGGGTTGGCCGCCGGCAGGCTCGCCGTCCGGCCGGACGCGGCGCGCGCACGGTACCGGAACCCGGTGGGGAATCCCGGTCGGTGGCGGGATGGGGGTCGCATGAACTCAACTATGCGGGAAGAGGCCGTCGTCAGGCGGTGTTCTCACCGGCATGAGCGTGTTCTCCCGTCGTGCGGATCGTGTTGACGCCTCGTCGGCGCTTCCCGGTCGCCAGCATCGACCGTACTCGGTCGCCGCGCATCACCGGACTCTGGGTTCGCCCATGTTCGGGCCGTGGCCGGCTGGCAGTGCGGTGTTGTACGTGGCGATGGGGTGTTTCTGGGGCGCGGAACGGATCTTCTGGCAGATCCCCGGGGTGATCAGTACGGCGGCCGGCTACATGGGCGGGTACACGCCCAACCCGACGTACGAGGAGACCTGTACCGGCCGCACCGGGCACACCGAGACGGTGCAGGTGGTCTACGACCCGCAGCAGGTCAGCGCCGAGCAGTTACTGGCGGCTTTCTGGGAGAACCACGACCCGACCACGGCCGACCGGCAGGGCAACGACATCGGCACCCAGTACCGATCCGCGGTCTACTGGACCACCGGCGTCCAGCGCGCGGCTGTCGAGCGCACCCGGCAGGCATTCGCGGCCGAGTTGCACCGCCACGGCCGGGGGCAGATCACCACCGAGGTGAAACCGGCCGATCAGGCCGGAGAGTTCTACTACGCCGAGGACTACCACCAGCAGTACCTGGCCAAGAACCCGGGCGGCTACTGCAACCACGGGCCGAACGGGTTGACCTGTGCAGTCCGGTAGGCGGCCCGCCGGGACAGGTCACCGCACGGCGGAGGGCCGCTGCGGCGCCCGCTTGTCCAAGAACGCGGCCATCCCCTCCGCGGCGTCCGGGCAGGACAGGTCGCGAATCATGCCGGCTGCGGCCGTGCGGTAGGCCTGCGCCACCGGCTGGTCGGCCTGGGTGTAGAAAGTGCGTTTGCCGTTGGCCAGCACGCCAGCGCTGTGGCTGGCGATGGTCCGCGCCAGCCACAGCACCTGCGTGTCCAGTTCATCGGCGCCGACCACCCGGGCGTTGCACTCCTCGAACAGAGCCTGCTGCCACGCCAGGTCGCCGGTGTGAGCGATCATCTCCCCCAGATCGTGCCCGGCGCTGAACCCGCGCCCGGCACCAGCCAACACCACTACCCGGGCGCTCGGGTCGTCGCGGACCCGATCCAGCTCTACCTGCAGCGCGCCGATCATCGACCGGCTCAGCGGGTTGTACCTGTCGGCGGCGTTCAGCGTCAGCCGGACGACGCCGTCCTGGTCGTGACGCAGCACAAGTGGGTCGCTCATCTGTTGACCATCTCATCGACTCGCGCTGGCAGCCAAGGTACGCCCCGAGCCTCGGGTGGTGCGCCTCTAGGCTGGCGGCTATGACGAAACTGCGTGATCTGTACCCGCCCATCGAGCCCTACGAGCAACAGATGCTGCCGGTCGGCGACGGTCACGAAATCTACCTGGAGCAATGCGGCAACCCGGACGGCAAACCGGTGGTTTTCCTGCACGGCGGGCCCGGCGGTGGCTGCCAGCCGGACAGCCGCCGGTTCTTCGACCCGGAACGGTACCGGATCGTGTTGTTCGACCAGCGGATGGCCGGGCGGTCCACTCCGCACGCGTGGGAGCCAGAGGCCGATTTCAGTGCCAACACGACGTGGCACCTGGTGGCCGACATCGAACGGGTCCGGGAGCATCTGGGCATCGATGCCTGGCAGGTGTTCGGTGGATCGTGGGGGTCGGCACTGTCGCTGGCCTACGCCCAGGCGCACCGGGACCGGGTACGTGAACTGGTGCTGCGCGGCATCTTCACGCTTCGCCGTAGCGAACTGGAGTGGATGTACGAGGCGGGGCACCTGGAGCACGTCTACCCCGACCACTGGGCCGACTACGTCGCACCGGTAGCCCCGGACAAGCGGTCGGCTATGATATATGCGTACCACGACTTGCTGTTCGATCCGGATCCGGCCGTCCATGTTCCGGCCGCGAAAGCCTGGAGCGGGTGGGAGGGCAACGTCACGTTCCTGCGCACGAACCGGCAGGTGTTGCGATCACTGACCGAGGACAAGCAAGCGGTGACGTTCGCTCGCATCGAGAACCACTACTTCGTCAACCGCGGCTTCTTCGATACCAGCATCGACGACGACGCGCAGCTGATCCACCATGCGCACCTGTTGCGGGGCATCCCGACGGTCATCGTGCAGGGCCGCTACGACATGTGCACCCCGGCCAGGACCGCGTTCGAGCTGGCGACGCAGCTACCGGACGCCGAATTCGTGCTGGTGCCCGACGCCGGGCACGCCGCCACCGAACCAGGCAACAAGCACGCCCTCATCGAGGCAACCGAC
>PDSI01000222.1 GCA_002748415.1 Micrococcales bacterium
ATCCACCATGCGCACCTGTTGCGGGGCATCCCGACGGTCATCGTGCAGGGCCGCTACGACATGTGTACCCCGGCCAGGACCGCGTTCGAGCTGGCGGCACAGCTACCGGACGCCGAATTCGTGCTGGTGCCCGACGCCGGGCACGCCGCCACCGAACCAGGCAACAAGCACGCCCTCATCGAGGCAACCGACCGGTTCGCGTCCCGGTAGGTCTGCCTACGGGCTCGGGTCCACGCGGACGAACAGCCACCACCGGCACTTCCCGGCAGCGGCCAGCAATGTCACTGAATGCGTGACTATATCGCCGGACTCCACCAAACTGGATCATGCAGCAAGCTATCCAGGTGTAAGCGAAGGTGGGCGCACGGATGAGGTCTCAGGTCGTTCCGACGGGCAAGTCGCACGAGGTCGGTGTGGAGGACATGTTCTTCTCCACCACCGACAGGAAGGGGGTCATCGAACAGGCGAACTCGGTGTTCCTGCGCATCGCCCGGTACCAGCTGGAAGACCTCGTCGGAGCCCCGCACAACATCATCCGGCACCCGGACATGCCAGGCGGGGCGTTCCAGCTCACCTGGGACATGCTGCTCGCCGAGACTCCGACCTGCGCCTACGTGAAAAACCTCGCCGGCGACGGATCCGCCTACTGGGCATTCGCGACCATCGTCCCGGTCGGGGACGGGTACCTGTCCGTGCGCACCCGGCCCTGCCGGGAGGACCTGCTGGAAGCGGCCGACCACATCTATATGCGGGTGCGCACCCGGGAACTGCAGGAGCGGCTGAACAAGACCAGCGCACACGCGTGTGCCGTCAAAGGAGCCGAGTGGATCCAGGAGGAACTGCAGGAAATCGGTTTCAACAGCTACCTGGACTTCATCCTGGCGGCGCTACCGGCCGAGGTGGAGGCCAGAGCGGCCCTGACCGACGGCATCCCGCAGCGGGATGAGGCGACCGGCGGATTGGCCGAGATGCTGACCTCGATCACGGCCATCGAGAGCATCGTGACCCGGTTGTCCGGCGAGCTGGTCACCTTCCAGGCACAGGCCGACCAGCTCAGCCTGCACGTCGACAAGGCCGCCCAGATCGTCACCACCCTGGACGGGGTGCTCGACGAAGCCACCCAGACGGTGGAGCGTTACGCCAACCGGGGCCCGGTACTGGCCAGCAGCATACCGGCACTGCATACCCAGAACACGGCCGCGCTCAACTCGATGAACGCACTCTTGGAGCATGTCGACGACCTGCGAATCCGCCGCTCGGAGTTGCGGTTCAGCGTGGCCTTGTCCCAACTGCAGGCCGAGGCGGCGGGGCGGTTCGTGGTGGAACTGATCGAGGGAGGATACGAGGGCAGTGACGCGGTCACGGCCATCCGTGACCTGGTCACCGCACTGGAATTCGGCCTGACCTACCTGGCCAACGACCTGCAGTGGAACGTGGACATGGCGGCCAGCATGAGCAACGAGATCGGCTACGCCCGCAATGCCTTCGCCCAAATGCAGAGCCTGCTGGCCCACTGGCGGTTGCTGGTGCCCCGGTACGACCTGACCAGGGAGATGGAGGCGCACATGCCGGTGCTGGACCGGACCCTGGCCGAGGGCGTGCTCGAGCTCGCCGGCCTGGCGGCCCAGGCCGGCGAGTTCACGACCGCCGCCGTCGGGTTCGACGTGGACCTGCTGATGTCGGAGCTGCGCAACGTGCTCGCGCGCCTCCAAGATCTGCACGTCTCGGCCGGCCCGAACTGAGGCCGCGGCGTGCACCGGAGAACCAACCACCACGCGGCGCCGGCATCCCTCAGGTCCGTATTGCCGGGGGTACGCCTCGCTGGGTTCCGTCACCACCCACACCGCTGAGATCGAGGCTTTCGCCGCACACAACTAGCACCCGTTGGGGTGGTCGCAGCTCAGGCACAAGGGGCTTGGCGGAGGCGGTGGAGACCGCCATCGAGGCGGCTCGCCGGTGCGGCCACCAGGTCGAGGGTGTTGCAGAGGACCGCAGCGAGATCGTCGTGATGGACGGCAATTCCCACGGCCGCACCACCACCGTCGTCGCATTGCAGTGCGGACCCTGTGGCCCGGGCGGGCTTCGGGCCCGTCCCCCCGGGCTTCGTCCGGGTGAAGTACGGCATGGCCGAGGCGGTTAGGGAGGCGATCACCGAATCGGAGTTGGACCGGCTGGCGAACGTTGTCGCCGACGCCCTCGCGGGTCGGCACTACTCCAAGGAGCAGCGCGAACGCGTTCAGTTGCCAAAATCACCAGCCATAGGTGCGGCCCGGCAGATAGCGTTCAGCACATGGTCGATGCTGATGTGCCCGAATCCGTGCCCGTCACCCCAGACGCCGTCCTGCAACGGTGTAGCGACATCAGCCGGGACCTGGGCGAATCGATGGCGGGAACGGCTTGCCAGACTCCCGGGGTGTTGCTCCTGGAACACGCCGGACCGTGGCCGCTCGAGGCGCTGGCCTGTTTGCCGCACCACACCCGCAGCGTGCTGGAGAATGCCTGTCAGCAGGCCACTCTGCTGCCTGCGCTGATCCGCCGCCACCTGGCCGCGCCGGGGTCGGTCTACCAACCGATGCTGATCATGTGGGTCCCCGACGAGGGGGGCATGCTGGCCGGCCGGCGACTGGAGGCCCAGGACGACCTGGAGGACATCGACCTGGTGGAAAGCGCCGAGCTGCTGCGCGACGGGGAGATCCCAGGTGGCTGGCAACAGTTGCCCTACCTCATCGCGGTGTGCGCACACGGACGCCGCGACGCCTGCTGCGCCGAGCTGGGCCGGGAACTCGCCGGCGCTTTGCTGGTCCACGAGCCGCAGCTGGTGTGGGAGGTTTCCGCGCTCGGACCGCAGCGGTTCGGTGCCGGTGCGCTGGCACTGCCGCAAGGTGTGATGTACGGCAGACTAGGCCCGCAGGACGCTGCCGGACTGGTGGAGGCCACCCGCGCCAATCAGTTGCTGGTGGCCAACATGCGAGGCAGACACGGGCAGACGCCGGCCACGCAGGCTGCCGAGATCGAGGTGCGCACCACCTCGGGCTGCACCGATAACGACCAAGTGATCCTGCTGGACGAGCTGACGATCCCGGTCGACCCGGCGCGCGAGCGGACCGTCACCGAGTGGGAGGTGGGCGGTTCCCCGTGGACGGTGGTGGTCGATCGGCTGCCTGACCCGCTGCCGCCCCGGATGCTGTCGTGTCACGCGACGACTCCGGAGCAGAGTGAGGCGTTCTCGGTCGTCTCGGTCCACCACGGCCAGCCCGGCAGCAGCCAACAGGAATGGGACGAGCGGCATGGTGCTGGACACCTGGGCGAGCCCGATCCGACAGTGCTGGCCGAAGTGGAGGGCCTACGACCGGGGCGCGCGATCGACCTGGCGTGCGGTACCGGGCGGCATGCGGTGTGGTTGGCCGAGCACGGCTGGCAAGTGGATGCGGTGGACTTCTCCGTGACCGCGGTGGAGACGCTGCGCGGCTACGCCCGGGAAAAGGGCCTGTCCATCGCCGCCGAAATAGCTGATCTGACGGAGTGGAGCCCCACCCGGCCGAGCTATGACCTGATCGTGATCTCGTTCGTTCACCTGCCGGCGTTGTTCCAGCGAGCCTTGAAGTGGCTGGCCCCGCAGGGCCGGATTGTGCTGGTGGGTCATGCGCAACGCAACCTGTCCGAAGGGGTCGGCGGGCCGACCGATCCGCGGATGCTGCACGACCCGGTGGCCCTGGCGGCCATGGCCACCGGAGCGCGGCTACGGGTGCTGCAGGCCACGGAAAAGGAACGGCAGACCGACGACGGGATAGCGATCGACGCCGTGCTGGTGGCGACCAAGCCGGCCACACTGGACCAGCCGGTGGTGACCGGGCCTCAGTAGGCCAGTCCGCGCCCTGCGCGGCGAGGCCGCTAGCGATCCGGCCTTCGGGTCTATCGCTATTCTGTGACCCCTGGGGTCAAGTTCTGTGGTGACTCGCCCGATATGTCACCTAAGCGTCGACGGAGTGGATCGTGGGAGTCCGTTCCGTCGGCGTCCTTCCATTCCTGGGGCACCGGACCGGACCCGGGAAGCCTGGCTACGGTAGCGCGCGGCGCAACGACGCGAGGC
>PDSI01000046.1 GCA_002748415.1 Micrococcales bacterium
GTCGTTGTCGAGAAGAGGGCGGGCTTGGCTGTTGACGACCTACCTGACCGTTCTGACCGGCCGAGCGGCCCGCACTCGGGGCCGGTGCCCCTCACGTCCTGTGACGCCACGCTCAGGATGCGGGTTCGGGCGCCGAGCATTGCTAGATTGGGGCAATGCAGCTGGGGGTCGACTTCGGAACCACACGAACCATCGTCGCGTACGCGGACCGGGGCAACTATCCCGTCGTCCCGTTCCTGGACGCCAACGGCGACTCGCACGAGTACTTCCCCTCCATCGTCGCCTTGGACGGCGATGAATTGGTCTACGGTTTCGCGGCGCAGCAAGCCGCCGAAGACGGCGCGCCCCATCTGCGTTCCTTCAAGCGCGAACTGGCGTCACCGGAGGTCACCATCCAGACGCGGGTGCGCGTCGGCGAGCGTGAAGTGCGGCTGCTCGACCTACTCACCGGATTCTTCGACGCGTTGCGGGTCGCCATCAAGGCGGCGCTGCGCGGAGAGGCCAAACACGCCGTGCACACCATCGTGGTCGGTGTACCTGCGCACGCCCACGGCGGCCAGCGGTTCCTCACTCTCGAGGGGTTCCGCCGTGCCGGGTTCAACGTGCTCGGGATGATCAACGAGCCGTCCGCCGCCGGGTTCGAGTACACCCACCGCCGCTCCGCCACCCTCAGCGCCAAACGCAACAAAGTGATCGTCTACGACCTCGGGGGCGGTACGTTCGACGCCTCGCTGGTGCACGTGCACGGCACCGACCACGAGGTGTTCGGCTCCCGCGGGCTCAACCGGCTGGGCGGCGACGACTTCGACGCCGTGCTCGCCGACTGCGCCCTCAAAGCTGCCGGGGTGGCCCGCACCGACTTCGCCGACAAGGACTATCAAGCCTTATTCACCGAGTGCCGCGACGCCAAGGAACGGCTGTCCCCGCAGACCAAGAGGGTCATGCTGGATGTGGCCGACGAGCCGGTGATCGTGCCGGTCGGTGACTTCTACGACGCTGCGGCGCCGTTGGTGGAGACCACTATCGATGTGGTGGAACCGTTCATCGGCTCGCTGCCGGACGGCAGCGACGCCGACAACCTGGCCGGTATCTACCTGGTCGGTGGTGGCAGCGCCTTGCCGATGGTTGGCCGTATGTTGCGAGAACGGTTCGGCCGAAGGGTGTTCCGCTCGCCGTTCCCGGCGGCGTCCACGGCCATCGGACTGGCCATTGCCGCCGACGAGGAAGCTGGCTATTCCCTGACCGACCGGCTGTCCCGCGGGTTCGGGGTGTTCCGGGAGCAGAACGGCGGCCAAGCGCTGAGCTTCGACGAGATCCTCGACCGCAACTCGCCGCTGCGGATGCGCGGGCGCACCACGCTCACCCGGCAGTACCGGGCCGTACACAACGTCGGCTGGTTCCGGTTCGTGGAATACACCAAGATGGACGATGCAGGAATCCCGGCCGGCGACATCTTCCCGTTCGCGGAGATCGTCTTCCCGTTCGATCCCGATCTGCAGGCCCAGGTCACCAGTCACCGCCGAAACCGCCGGGCGTTACACAGCGTGCCGGTGGAACGGCGCGAGTGGTCCCCGGAGATCGAGGAGACGTACCAGATCGACGAGCACGGCATCGTCGAGGTCAAAATCTCCGACCTGTCCACCGGGTACACCCAGGTGCACGCCT
>PDSI01000210.1 GCA_002748415.1 Micrococcales bacterium
ACGTACACCGGTTGCACGTACAACATGCCGTCGGCGATCGGTAACGTCAGCAGGTTGCCGAACAGCACATTCGAATTGCCCCGTTCCAGCAACGCCAGGGTCTCCCGCGCCACCGGGTCCGCGTCGAAGTCGTTGCGGGCCTGGCCTGGACCCGCGACCCGTTGACCTTCAGGAAGCTCCAGTAATCGCAACGTGCCGTAGGTGTCTACGCGTTTGCCTGCCTCGGCGCCGGCGTCACCGTCCACGGCGAGGAATCCGGTGAGGATCTCCGCGCTGCTGCCTCGGGCGCCCGCCGGGATCAGGTCGGTGGTCAACGAGAACGACGCGGCCTTCTGGCCGGGCATCCGCAGCGTCAGGTAGAACGGCGGCTGCTTGTTGTTGTTGTCGTCGTTGGGGTCGTTGGGCACCTTCCAGAAATCGGATGCCTGATAGAAAACCCGGGCGTCGCTGACGTGGTAGCGGGCCATGATGTCGCGCTGCACCTTGAACAAGTCCTCGGGGTAGCGCAGGTGTTCCATCAGGGGTCCACTGACCTCTGACATCGGCTTGATCACCCCAGGCAGCGCGGACTTCCACGCCTTGAGCACCGGGTCGTCCTCGTCCCAGGCGTACAGATCCACGCTGCCGTCGTACGCATCGACGACGGCCTTCACCGAGTTGCGGATGTAGTTGACCTCGCCGCGCACCGTCGCCACGGAGGTCGTGGTGGCCGACAGTGAATCCTGCGTCGCGTCGCCCAGCGGCATCAGCTGAGAATACGGGTAGCGATCGGATGTGGTGAACGCGTCGACGATCCACTTGACCCGCCCGTCGACGACGGCCGGATAAGGGTCGCCGTCCAGGGTCAGGAACGGCGCCACTTTTTGCACCCGGTCTCGCGGGGTGCGGTCGTACAGGATTTGCGACTTGGAGTTGATGGAGTCGGTCAGCAAGATGTTCTGGTCGCGGAACTTGATCGCGTACAACAACCGGTTGATCGGATTGCCGATGCTGGGGCCGCCGTTGCCGGAGAAGGTGTTCTGCACCGTGCCGGTGCCGGCCTCGTCGTCGGCGGGGTAGTCCAGTTCCTTGGGGTCGGAGCCTTCCTCGGCGCCGACAACGGAGAACTGGGTCAGACTCTCGCCGAAGTAGATCCGCGGTTCGTACTCCCCCAGGTCGCCCTCGGTCGGGATGCCCTTCTGGAAGAACTTCGGCGACCCGTCCGGCTCCCGCTGGTTACCGTAGGCGGCGACCACGCCGTACCCGTGGGTGTACACGGTGTGCAGGTTCACCCAGGTCTGTTGATCGGCGGGCAAACCGTCGATGTTCAGCTCCCGGACGGCGATGACGGTGTCGCGCCGTTCCCCGTCGATGTCGTACCGGTCCACGTCCAATGAATCAGCGAAGCTGTAGTACTGCTTGATCCGCTGTAGCTGTTTGAACGCCGGGCTCACCAGCGCCGGGTCGATCAACCGGATGCTGGCCGCGGTCTGGGCCTCTTCCTGCAGGGCACCCGCCTTGCCGGCAGACTCCGGCCGGTACCCCTGATGTTCCACGCCGTCCAACCCGTATGCGGATCTGGTCGACTCGATGCCCCGTTGCAGGTACTGCGGTTCCAGGGTCAGGGCGCTGGGACGCACCTGGAACTGTTCCACAGCGGCCGGGTACAGCCCGCCCAACACCAACGCCGACATCAGCATGAGCACCACGCCCAGCGCCGGCAGCCGCCACGCCCCCCGGAACGCCGCGTACACGAAGAGCACGGCGATCAGCAAGGCGATGATGGCCAACGCCGTCCGCGTGGGCAACACCGCGCGGATGCCGGTGTAGGTGGCGCCGGTGATGCGTTCGTTGTCCTCCAACAGCAGGGTGTAGCGGGCCAACCAGTACGACGCGCCCTGGGCCACCAGCACCGCCGCCAGCAACAGGCCGACATGCGCCCGGGCCACCGGGGTGACCTTGGCCCCCCGCCCGGACAACCGGATGCCTCCGTACAGGTAATGCGTCACAGATGCGGCGATCAGCGACATCACCAGTGCCGCGGTCACCATCCCGAGCAGGAACTCCCAGAACGGTAGCTGGAACACGTAGAAGCCGATGTCGCGGCCGAACTGCGGATCGGTGGTGCCGAACGACTGCCGGTTGAAGAACAACAGCACGGTGCGCCACTCCGCCAGCGCGGCGGAGCCGGCGAACAAGCCCAGACCGGCAGGGATAGCCACGCTCAGCAGCCGCCGCAACGGCTCGATGCTCTCCCGGTAGCGCTCGGTTCCGCTCTGCTGCATGGTGATCGGCGCGTACAACGGGCGCTTGCGATAGGCGAAGACCAGGCTCGCGGCCACCGCGGCGGCGACCAGCCCACCACCGAACAGGAACAGCAACAACTGCCACACCAGGCGAGTCCGGAAAACCTGGGTGTAGCCGAGCTGTTTGAACCACAACACGTCCGTCCAGACCTCGGCCAGCAACGTGACCACCACGACGATCGCGCCCAAGACCAGCATCGTGGTCGCGAACGGCGAACGGCGACCGCCTCCGGCTCTGCGGGTCGGCCGCCCAGGGGGCGTAGGTGGCGGGGTCGGCGCCTGCGGTGACGGTGTACTCACTCGAATCCTCGGTCGATGATGTGGATGTGCAGTCGGCCCGGGTCGCGCATGCCAAGCTGACGCTATGCAGCACCTATTCTCTCCAGAACCACCCGATACACCGAATCGTTCCACTCGGTCACCGTCGAGTGTGGCAGATCGGGGTATTCCCGACCCACTCCAGGGGGCAGTACTGGAGATCGAGGAACACGTGGCCCGCGCGGGATGGGACGCTCCGGTCCGGGTCTTTGCCTTGATCCGCACCGCTGAGGCACTGGCCCGCGACCCCGGGTTAGGCGACCGCCTGCACCCCGACATCGTGCAGCGGGCGGGATCCGCCCCCGGGTATCTGACGCCCGTCGAGCAGGAGGACCTCCCACAAGCGCAATCCGTAGAGGAGTTGCTGGGCCGGATCAGCTTCGGTCCGGCCGTGGACGGGGCCGCGGTGAGCGTGGAACGGATCGTGGTACCACCGGATGTGGAGCGCACTTTGCCGCAGGACCCCGAGCAGGCGTTGCCGATCTTGCTCGCGTCCCCGCACCGGGAAGATGTCCGGTTGGTGGTTGGAGCGCTGCGCACCGGGCCGGCCTGCTGCGCCGTCCGTCAACGCAGTCATGACCACCCTGGGATGGTGGGCATCAGCCCGGACATGGCACCGGGAATCATCGAGGCGCTACGAGCCACATTGGAGGACCGGGACCCGTGCCAACCGCAGGAGCCGCGCTAACCGGTCACGAGCACGTGGGCAGTGTGGCGTTCTCGTCGGCGGCGAACGTCTGCACCGCGCGCACCGCATCGGACAGCGACGCGATCTTGACCACGCGCAACCCGTCCGGCGCGTAGCCCGCCACCTCGGCGCAATTGCCGGCCGGGACCAGGAACAGTTCGGCCCCTCCGTCGTCGGCCGCGACCAGCTTCTGGCGGACCGCCCCGACGGCGCCGACCTGCCCGTCGGAAGAGATGGTGCCGGTCCCTGCGATCGTCTTCCCCCCGGTCAACGCACCCGGGGTCAGCTTGTCCACGATGCCCAGCGCGAACATCATCCCTGCGCTCGGGCCGCCGACCCGGTCGATGGAGATCTTCACCGTGAAGGGGAAATCGAACGTGGGGTTGATCACGACCCCGAGCAGTGTGTCGCCCTCCGGGGACTCGGTGGTGGGCACCGGTTCCTGCACGCGGCGGCCGGCCCGGATCACCGTCACCGATGCGGAGCCCCCCGGCTCCACCTGCTGTACTTGCTCACGCAGCACGGCCATCGAGGCCACCTCGGTCCCGCCGACGGCCACGATGCGGTCGCCTTCCCGAAGCGGCCCCTCGGCCTGGCCCGTGTCGACGAACCGATCGATGGTCAGCCGCGTCGGCACCTCGATGCCGAGCTCGTGCAGGGCGGCCGCCGTCGCGCTCTCCTGGGAGGACTCCATCTGGGCCGTGTTGCGCTCGGAGATCTGTTCGCTGGTCAGGTCGGCGGGATAGATCTCCTGCACCGGGCGCACCACGACCGAACGGTCCACCCACCCCGACACCACTTCGGCCATGGACAGGCTGTTGTTCGGGCCCCCGCGAACCGATGCCGTGAGCAGGTCCAGCTCACCGTTCGTCGGGTAGGTCTGCCGGCCGGAGACGTCGATCATGGGGGTGTCGCCGGTGGATCCCAGCACGTTGCTCACCGGGCCCGGGCTCAGAGCGGCGTACGGCACTGGTGCCGCGCCGAGCACGGCGGCACTGCACATGACGACGGCACCGGCGAACGCCGAGACCACCAGGCGCGGGTCGGCCGGGCCGACCCGGGGCCGGACGTGGGCTCGCCGGCGTGCCCGCGTACTTCCGGGCTCCCCGGATGAGGGAAGGTCGGGAACCGGCTCGCTGCCGCCGGGCACAGTGGCCATGACAATCGAGGGTACGACCAGTTGCCGGGCACCGAGACCCGGTGGCCGAAACCGGGGCGCCGGATGCCGACGGCTGCCGGTCCATCGGCGATACTTGGTTTACCACTGTCGAGCAGCGCACCGAGGAACCCATGACTGAGCCCCCCGCCCGTCGCGACAATGACGATGACGAGCCGATGCCCGACTTCGCCCAGCTGTTCAGCGAAATGATGTCCGGCGGGGAGTACGGACCGATGCTCGAGCAACTCAAGGCCGCCGGTATCGAGATCCCCACCGATCCGGCGACGCTGCAGCAGCTGTTCACGCAGGCACAGCAGATGATGGCGAGCACCGGTGACGACGCGGTGAACTGGGATCTGGCCACCGACACCGCGCGCAAGGTGGCCGCCGCCAGCGGCGACTCCACGGTCGGCGCAGCGGCTGCGCGGGCCTGTGTCGAGGCGTTGCGGCTCAGTGAGCTGTGGCTGGACGAGGTCACCGAGATGCCGGGCACCGGGGGCCGGGAGCAGGCCTGGTCCCGCGCCGAATGGGTCCAGGCCACGTTGCCCACCTGGCAACGGCTGACCGTACCGGTCGCCGAGTCGGTCAGTCAGGCGGTGGCCGACGCGATGTCACAACAAGTACCCGCCGACATGCAGGGTCTCCTGTCGCAAGCATCCTCGATGCTGCGCAAGCTGGGCGGTTCGATGTTCGGCGCTCAGGTCGGACACGCGGTGGGGACGCTTGCCGCGGAGGTTCTTTCCGGAACAGAAATCGGGCTTCCGCTGGCCGGGCACACCACCAGGGCCCTGGTTCCGGCCAACATCGACGCGTTCGGCAACGGGTTGGACGTTCCGATGGAGGAGATCCGGCTGTTCCTGGCGCTGCGGGAGTCCGCGCACGCCCGGCTGTTCGCGCACGCCCCCTGGCTGGGGCCGCGCTTGCTGGGCGCTGTCGAGGAGTACGCGCGGGGCATCAGGGTGGACACAGCCGCCATCGAAGAGGCGCTGCGCGATGTGGACCCGTCGAATCCGGCCGCGCTGCAGGAAAAGCTGAGCGGGGGGCTGTTCGACCCGCCACGCGGTCCCGAACAGGACGCCGCGTTGGCGCGGCTGGAGACCACGCTGGCCCTGCTGGAGGGTTGGGTCGACGTCGTCACCATCCAGGCAGCCACGTCCCACCTGCCGAACGCGGAGCGCCTGGGTGAGGCGATGCGCCGCCGCCGCGCGGTGGGCGGGCCGGCCGAGCAGACCTTCGCCAGCCTGGTGGGGTTGCAGTTGCGACCGCGCCGGCTGCGTGATGCCGCGACGCTGTGGAGAACCATTGCCGAGCAGCACGGCCCGTCGGCGCGCGAGGAGATCTGGCAGCATCCGGACCTGCTGCCGACCACAGAGGATCTGGACGACCCCATCGGCTACGCCCAGTCCTACGCGCAGACCGGCAACGCCAGCGGGGACGTCGACGAGGCGTTGCGCAAAATCCTGGACGGTGCGGACGCCACCGAGCAGGCAGCGGACGATACTGGGCAAGCCGCGGACGATACTGGGCAAGCCGGGGGCGATTCCGGCCGGGACGAACCCGAAAACTGACTGCTCAGTTCCCGGCCCGTTCCCGCAGTCCCGCTTGCAGCCCCTCCAGGTAGCCGCGGGCACGCTCCATCCGGTCGTAGGGTTCCAGCAGCGCCCAGAACTGCGGTCCGTGCCCGGGCTCCAGCAGGTGGGCCAGCTCGTGCAACAGCACGGCGTCGATCACCCAGCCGGGGTGGCCGTGCAGCCGGTGGGACAGCCGGATGCTGCGCTCCGAGGGTGTGCAGGACCCCCAGCGGGTGTTCTGGTTGGTGACCCACCGCACGGAGACCGGTTCGGCGAGCCCGCCCAGGTACCGCTGGTTGAGCTTGCGGGCCCGGGCCAGCAGCGCATCGTCGGAGGGCATCGGGCGGCGGCGGGCCAGTCGGCGCACCAAGCCGTGCACGTGGTCGCGTTCGTCACTGGCCGGCAGGCCGGTCGGCAGGAAGACGATGATCCGGTCGCCTTCCCAGCGTGCTTGGACGGTACGTTTACGCCGCACGCTGCGCCGGACTTCGACCTGATGCCCATCGACCAGCATCTCGTTGCCTCCGCGGTGTGTCCTGGTGCTCACCCAGGAGCCTAATCTCGCTTCCAGCTGTATGCCGACACCCATAAATCGCCCTATTCGCCCATGATGGCACGCCGTAATCCACCCCAACCGGTTGTGGTTCGTGCTCAACCGGCTATGGTGTCCGCAGCACTCAGCAAGCATGGGTCACCCATGCCGGACACCGTGCCGACCATGTGGGAGCTGGACTGGCCGGCCCCACCAGTTAGGAAGGCGAGAAGATGACTGAGACCTGGACCGGGGAGTTCTACTGCGTCAAGTGCAAGGAGAAGCGCGCCGGAGAAGGGACCGTCGAGGTGAAGAACGGTCGCCGGATGGCGAAGGGACCGTGCCCCGTGTGCGGGACCACCATGAACCGGATCCTCGGTAAGGCCTGACCGGGCCACGCCCAGAGCTGGTAGGCCGCTCGCACTACGCGGGCGGCCGTCAGCGTTTCTACCGCCCGTCGTTGTCCACAGGCAAACGATCTTCACCGTCATCAAACAGCATCAAATGGCACCATCGAACGGTGTCACGTTTTCTTCAGCTCGATCCCGCGGTCCCCATCCTGCACCGAGACGCCGGCAGCGTTCAGGTCGGGCTGAACGCGCGGGACCCCATCGTCATCAGCGGCCTGACCCGGGCCGATTACGTGCTACTGCGCACGTTGACCAGCGGCCTGTTCACCGACCAGTTGACCTCGGGGGCAGCGGCTCTCGGGATCAGCGCCAGCCGCGCCCGGGAACTGCTGCGCCACCTGCGCAGCCGGGGCGCCCTGGTAGACGCCGAGGCGGCCCGACAACGCCGGCGGCGCCGCGAATCGGCCCGGGTGATCATCGAAGGTGGTAGCCGCACCGGACTGGCCATCGCGTTGGCGCTGCGGGACGCCGGCGTCGACGACATCCATGTGCACGACCCGAGCCCGGTACGGTCCGCGGACCTGTCCGCCGCGGGCTATCGCGCGGATCAGCTGGGCAACCCGCGTGAGCAGGCGGCTGCGGCGCTGCTGCGCGCCCACCCGTTGCGCCGCGAACACCCCGTCAGCACCGTGCCACGACGGCGACGCACCCGTCCGTCGCCGATGGACACTCGCACCCCGAAGCCGCCCCCGTCCCGCTACGATCCCCGCCGCGACATCGTGGTGGTGGTGCGCAGCCTGGTGCTGGACCCGAACCTGCTCAAGCCACTGGTCTTCGGCGGAATCACCCACCTCAGCGTGGTGATCGGCGAAGGCGTCGTCGGATTGGGACCTTTCGTGCTGCCCGGCGGGACTTGCTGCGCCAACTGCATCGGGTTACACCGCACCGAACTCGACTCGGCCTGGCCATCGTTCGTGGCTCAACTGGCGCGCGACCTGGTTCTGCCCGAAGAACCCGAACATGCCTGCTCGGCGAGCGCCCACGCGGTCTGCGCCGTGCTCGCCTACATCGACGGTGCTCAGCCGTTGCTGGTGGACGCGACCCTGGACGTCCGGTTCCCGGACGGGCAGATGGAGCTGCGGCAATGGCAGCCTCACCCCGGCTGCGACTGCCAGCGGATGGACATTCGCCTACCCGCGACGGCCCACCAGGACGACCCGGGTGACCGCGGGCCACAGCCACGGTAGCCATCCCAGCCGGCCACCCGCTGGATGCCATGCCTTGGTCCTCTCCCCCGTCAGCACCTGCTCAGTGCACAATGGCGACGTGAGTGACTTCCCGCTGCGCGCGTTCGGCCGCACCGCCAAGTTGGCGACGCTGCCGGTTTCCTATGCGGGGCGGACGGCGGTGGGACTGGGCAAGCGTGTCGGCGGAGCCTCGGCCGACGCGGTCCGGGCCGAGGTCCAGGCCCGGTCAGCGGAACACCTGTTCCGCGTGCTGGGTGAGCTCAAGGGCGGGGCCATGAAGTTCGGCCAGGCGATGAGCATGTTCGAAGCGGGCCTGCCGCCAGAGCTCGTGGAGCCCTACCGGGCGACCCTGACCAAACTCCAGGATTCGGCACCGCCGATGCCCGCCTCCACCGTGCACGCGGTGCTGACCGAGGAGCTCGGCCCGCGCTGGCGGGCCAGGTTCGCGCATTTCGATGACATGCCTGCGGCGGCAGCCTCCATCGGCCAGGTGCACCGGGCGCGGTTGCGCGGAGGCACGGACGTTGCCGTCAAGATCCAGTACCCCGGTGCGGCGCAGGCGCTGATGGCCGACATCGAGCAGATCTCCCGCGCCGCGCGGCTGGGCACGGCGTGGATGCCCGGCCTGGACATCAAGCCGATCCTCGCCGAGTTGCGCGCCGGGCTGACAGCGGAAACCGATTACCTGGCTGAGGCGGACAACCAACGCGTGTTCAACCACGCCTTCCGCAACAACCGCAGCGTGGTGGTACCCCGGGTGATTCTCAGCAGTGCGCACGTGCTGGTCACGACCTGGCTGGACGGTACCCCGCTGAGCCGGATCATCACCGACGGGACGCAGCAGCAACGCGACCTGGCCGCCCACCGGTACTTGGAGTTCCTGGTCTTGGCACCGGCCAAGGTCGGCATCCTGCACGCTGATCCGCATCCGGGCAACTACCGGATCACCGAGGACAACCGCCTGGGCGTGCTGGACTTCGGGGCGGTCAAGAAGCTTCCGGGTGGGCTGCCGGAACCGTCCGGCCGGCTGATGGGCCTGGCCCTGGACGGCGACGCGGATGCGGTGGAACAGGGCCTGCGCGCGGAGGGCTTCATCCGCCCGCACATGGACATCGACGCTGAACAGCTCCTCGCCTATGTGATGCCGTTCCTGGAGCCCGCCACGGTGCCGACGTTCGTGTTCTCCCGGGAATGGATGCAGAGCCTGTTCAACCACGTCAAGGACCCACGCCGCGAGGAGTGGGCGGTCGGGCTCAAACTGAACCTGCCGAAGGAATACACGATGATCCACCGGGTGTGGAGCGGTGGGCTGGGAGTCCTGTGCCAGCTCAACGGAGAGGTTCCGGTGCGCGACGTGCTGGCCGAACACCTTCCGGGTTTCGATCCACCGCCGCTGCCGGTATCGGCCGGCCAGCCCGCCTAGAAACCGATACCGGCTCCGCAGCATGGGTTTTCACCCCGGCGGGGTCGGCTGGAAACCTGACGGCTGCAGCGGCATCACGGTGGCGCGTGCCCGTGCGGTGGCCGGGATGACGACCTCGGTGCCCAGCTGTG
>PDSI01000151.1 GCA_002748415.1 Micrococcales bacterium
CTGCAGGTCGTGGGCGCTCAACAGTGGCGTGTCCTGTTCCACCGCGGGGCTGCTCTCCTCGGCTCGGTCACTCATGACAACCACGACAGCTGATGGATGGCCACCGCACAACAGGTCACCACCGCGACGCTGCCCACGACGAAACGGGTGTCGACCGGTTGGGTGCGGGTGGGGGCCTGACGGCAGTCGAAACCTTGGCCGTCGACGCCCCGGCCACGCAGGCCGACGTCCAGCCGGCGCGCCCGCATCCAGGCTCGTCGCATGACGGCGGAGGCCAGCAATCCCAGGCTGGCGCGGGCGGTCGCCGGCGTGGTGTAGCCCAGCCGGGCCGTCTGCGACGCCCGGATCCGTGCCTGGGCGTCGAGCAACTCGAAGATCAACCGGTACACCGCGGCGGCGATGTCAGCCAGCACGCTCAACCCGGGGACCCGGCCGATTCCGTTGAGGATCCGGGGAATCGGTGTCGTCGTCGCCAGCAGCATGAGCGCCGACGCCGCAGCCATGGACCGGGACCCGGTGCTGATGCCCTGCTGCAGCGAATGCTCGGTCACCGCTAGGGGGCCGAACCGGGCTATCGCCGTCGGACCGGAATCCAAGGTCACGACGATGCCGAGCAGACCGATGGCGATGAAAACCCAAGGGGCGCTGCAGGCCACCAGCCAGGTGCGCAGCGGCACCCGCGCCCCCAAGCAGGCGAACAGCCCGGTGACGGTCATGATCAACAGCGCACCTGTGGCGGTACTGACGCTGAGCGAAACCCCTAACAGGCCCAGCGCCAGTACCGCCTTCTCGACGCCCGCGCGGCGGGACCAGCGATTGGTCCACGCCGCATCGTCGATGGCCAGACGCGACGGCGCACTATGCGGCACGGCTCAGCTGTTCTGGTCCGTCTTCCGGGCCTGGTGACGTTCCCGCAAGGTGCCGAACACGAATCCGATCAGACCCGCACCCAATGCCGACTGCAAGGCGAACAGGCCGGACTCGACCTCCCCGCCGGGCTGGCTCCAGAACGGTTCGTACCAGGGTTCGTAGTCGGCGGCGGAGGATTCGATAACCTCGGTCGCCGCGCCGTCGGCACCGCCGAAGTCGCCGTTGCTCAATCCGATGCCGAGGGCCACCGCGAAGATGACGACAATGGCCAGCAGAATGAGGACCGTGCTGCGGGTTGATGCCTTCTTGGTGAATGTGCTTTCTTGGGTGCTCATTCTGCTGCCACCTTCGCGTTGGCCAGCTGTTCGGTGTCCCGCCGGCCTCTGGTGACCCCGAGTCCCTCCAGCTGCGGGCCTGCCCAGGACCGTAGTGCGTTCAGGAACAGCACTCCGACCAGGCCTTCGATGACGGCCAGCGGCACCTGGGTGACGGCGAACAAGCCGAGGAACCGGCTCCACGCACCGATGAACCCACCGTCGGTATCCGGGAAGGCCAACGCGAGTTGGGTGGCGGTGACGACGTACGTGGACAGGTCTGCGGCGGCGACACCGACGAACACAGCGACCGACCACGGTGCGAAACCCAAGGCCCGGTAGAGGCCGTAACCCACCCACGGGCCGACGACGGCCATGGACATGACATTGGCGCCCAGCGTGGTCAGGCCGCCGTGGGCCAGCAACAGCGCTTGGAACAACAGGACGATGGTGCCCAGCGCGGCCATGACGGGGGGTCTGAAGATGATGGCCCCGACACCGGTTCCGGTGGGATGGGAGGAACTACCGGTGACCGAGGGGAGTTTGATAGCGGAAAGGACGAAGGAGAAGGCCCCAGCGGCAGCCAGCAGCAGCCCGGAGCCCGGGTGGCGGTCCATCGTCAGTTTGATTTCCCGGGCGCCGTGAACCACGAAGGGGACGGCGACCGCAGTCCACGCCGCGGCATGGACCGGGGGCAGAAAGCCCTCAGCAATATGCATGATGACAACCTCTCCGGGATTGCGCGTCCCGTTGATTTGCCGTCTCCGAGTTCCTGACTCGCGGAAGACCCGCTCACAGTGGCGCGACCGTCCCGGACTCTCACCGGGTTCCTCGACCTCAGACGGCGTGGCTCGAATATAGCAGCCGATCAGCCGGTCGAGCCCGATCTGTTTTGCCGCATCCTCCGCTGTCCTATCTGTCCAATTTGCTGTGGGTGATCGCCACAGGGGGAGCGTGATCGAGGCGGGTCGTTCAGCTGTCGGGGCCGAGGCAAGCGACCCAGCTGACCGCCCGATGAACGGTGTGCACGGTGCGGACGCCGTCGGGGCGTTCCGGCCGGCGGATCACCACGATCCGGGTGCCGAGGTCCTGCGCGGCCTGCATCTTGGGCCAGGTGTAGCTGCCGCCGGAATCCTTGGTGACCAGCACGTCGGCGCCGTGCTCGCGTAGCAGGTGCCGTTCGCCGTCGAGGGTGTAGGGGCCCCGGCTGCAGACGAGCCGCCAGGCCGGGGGGAGTGGCTCTTCCGGTGCGTCCACCACCCGGGCGAGCACGGGGTGCCCGGCCAAGGCACCGGTGTAGCGGTGCAGTTCCTGGCGTCCCACCGTCAACACCGGCCGGCTCAGCCGGGCCGCGGCGTCGGCCGCTTGCTCGTGGGTCTCGACGTAGCTCCACTGCGGATGCGGCTGCCAGCCGGGACGTTCCAGCCGCAGCAACGGAAACCCGCCGTCGCACGCGGCGCTCGCGTTGGCGCTGATGCGTTGGGAGAACGGGTGGGTGGCGTCGATCAGTGCGTCGAACGCGGTCAATGCGTCCCGCAGCCCGTCGACGCCGCCGAACCCGCCGACGCGGACCTGCCCGGCGGGCAACCTGGGCCGGGCCACTCGCCCGGCCAATGACGTGGTGACGTCGTGTCCGAGGCGGAGGAGCTCGGCCGCGAGTTCCCGGGCCTCGCTGGTGCCGCCGAGGATGAGGACCCTCACGCGGGCCGCCGTAGCAGGTAGGCCTGCATCGCCCACCCGGCCGTCGACCGGGCCT
This sequence comes from Micrococcales bacterium, assembly GCA_002748415.1. Taxonomy (GTDB): domain Bacteria; phylum Actinomycetota; class Actinomycetes; order Actinomycetales; family CAWJMD01. The sequence goes on from PDSI01000151.1 coordinate 2,941, forward strand.
GTTGCGCGGCCTGGTCCACCTGCTCGAGAACCTCACCGACCCGCCCGCGCAGCAACTGCTCCGAGGTTGTGCCGATGTTCGCCCCCCACCAGATGTGCCAGTCGCCGAGCTGATCCGGTTGGCCGCCCGCCCGCTGTTCAAGGACCAGCTCGCGCAGGCTCGAGGTGTCGCCCAGCATGACGACGATGCTCGGCTGACTCGTGCGCCCAGCATGTGCCGCGCGCAGTGCCTGCGGCAGCCGGCGGGCCGTGGTGAACAGTACCGACCCGCCGACCTCGTGCAGCACGATGCGGTGCCGGGCGGCCAACAGTTGAGGTGTGCTGACCCCGGCGAACACCTCCAGCCGCAACGGCAGCCGGTGCCCGACCTGGTCCAGGATGCGGATCGTCGAGTCGTACAGCGACGGGTCACCCCACACCGCGAACCCCGCGATCCCGCCGCGTTCCCGTAGCACCTGCTCGTAGACCCTGGCTCTGGCGTGGTGCCAGTCGCGGACCGCGTCCACGTACTGCGCCGCGTCCCGGTCCCTGGGCGGGTCGGCAACGGCGACCAGCGGCACGCCGTGCGCCTCGGCGATGTCGCGGCGCAGCGCCAACAGATGATCCGTGTCCGCCTTCTGGGCGGCGACCAGATAGTCGCACCCTTGCAGGGCCTTGGTGGCCTCGCCGGTGAGATGGTGTGCCCCCATGCCGATCCCGATGACCCGCACGGTGACAGCCGCATCCGGGCTCACGCGGTCGAGTCCCGTTCCTCCAGCTCACCTTCCAGATCGAGGTAGACCTGCTTCATCTGGGCGAGCAGCTCCTGGTCCGGTTCGGCCCACAAACCACGGTCGACCGCCTCGTGCAGCCGCTCGATCATGCCGCGTAGCGCCCATGGGTTGGAGTCGCGCATGAACTGCTGGTTCTGCTCGTCCAGCACGTAGTCGGTGGTGAGCTTGGCGTACATCCAGTCCTGTACCACTCCGGCGGTGGCGTCGAAACCGAACAGGTAGTCCACGGTGGCGGCCATCTCGAACGCACCTTTGTACCCGTGTTTGCGCATCGCAGCCATCCACCGCGGGTTGACCACCCGGGACCGGAACACCCGGGCCGTCTCCTGGCTCAGCGTGCGGGTGCGGATGGCGTCCGGGGCGGTGGAATCACCCACGTACGCTTTCGGTTCGGCACCGGTCAGCGCGCGGACGGTGGCGATCATGCCGCCGTGGTACTGGAAGTAGTCGTCCGAGTCGGCGATGTCGTGCTCGGCGGAGTCCATGTTCTTGGCCGCGACTTTGATCCGGCGGAAGTTGGCCCGCATGTCATCGGCCGCGGGGGCTCCGTCCAGGTCGCGCCCGTAGGCGAAGCCACCCCAGGTGGTGTAGATCTCGGCCAGGTCCTGGTCGTCGCGCCAGGACCGGGACTCGATCGCCTGCAGGACCCCGGCACCGTAGGTGCCGGGTTTGGACCCGAAGACCCTGATGGTCGCCCGCCGCGAGTCACCGTGCTGAGCGATGTCGGCCTGGGCGTGCGCCCGCAGGTAGTTGCGGTCGGCCGGCTCGTCGAGCTCGGCGACCATCCGCACCGCATCGTCCAGCATGGCCACGACATGTGGGAACGCGTCCCGGAAGAATCCGGAGATCCGCACGGTGACATCGATTCTCGGCCGGGCGAGTTCCTCCAGCGGAACAACGTCCAGGTCGCAGACCCGCCGGGACGCCTCGTCCCACCGCGGGCGGACCCCGATCAGCGAGAGTACTTCGGCGATGTCGTCGCCGCTGGTGCGCATCGCCGATGTGCCCCACACGCTGAGCCCCACGCAGGTGGGGTAGTCGCCGGTGTCGTTCAGGTAGGCCTCGATGAGGGAGTCGGCCATGGCCTGACCGGTCTGCCACGCCAACCGGGACGGCACCGCGCGCGGGTCCACCGTGTAGAAGTTGCGCCCGGTGGGCAACACGTTCACCAGGCCGCGCAGCGGGGAGCCGGACGGCCCGGCCGAGATGAACCCGCCGTCCAGTGCGTGCAGTACGGAGTCGAGTTCGGTCGTGGTGCCGGCCAGGCGCGGAACCACCTGCTCGGCGGCGAACTTCAGCACCCGCTGCACCTCCGGGTCGTCGTGCAGGGTGGTGGCCAGGGCTGCGTCCCAGCCGCCGTCCTCCATGCGCTGCACCAGGGCCCTGGCCTTGGCCTCGGCCTCGTCCACCGCGGCCAGCTCCGTGGTGTCCTTCAGCCCCAACGCTGCCCGCAACCCCATGACGGCATTGCCGGCGCCGCCCCACACCTGCGCTGCCCGCAGGATCGACAACACCAGGTTCACCCTGGCCTCACCGTCCGGGGCGGCACCGAGCGTGTGCAGGCCGTCGCGGATCTGGGCATCCTTGATCTCGCACAGCCACCCGTCCACGTGCAGCAGGAAGTCGTCGAATTCCTCGTCCTCCGGCCGTTCCTCCAGGCCGAGGTCGCGGTGCATCTCCGCGGAGCGCATCAGCTGCCAGATCTCCCCGCGGATGGCGGGCAGTTTCGCCGGGTCCATGGCCGCGATGTTGGCGTGTTCGTCCAGCAGTTGTTCCAGCCGGGCGATGTCGCCGTAGCTCTCGGCGCGGGCCATCGGCGGCACCAGGTGATCGACGATGACGGCGTGCGCCCGCCGCTTGGCCTGTGCCCCTTCGCCGGGGTCGTTCACCAGGAACGGGTAGATCAACGGCATGTCGGCGATCGCGGCGTCGGTGGCGCACGAAGCCGAGAGCGCGGCGTTCTTGCCGGGTAGCCACTCCATCGATCCGTGTTTGCCCAGGTGCACCATCGCGTGCGCGCCGAACCCGTGTTCGACCCAGCGGTAGGCGGCCAGGTAGTGGTGACTGGGTGCCAGGTCCGGGTCGTGGTAGATCGCCACGGGGTTCTCACCGAACCCCCGCGGGGGCTGGATCAGCAGCACGATGTTGCCGGCCTGCAAGGTGGCCAGCACCAGTTCGCCCTCGTCGTTGACGAACAGGTCGCCGGGAGACTCACCCCAGGTCTGCACCATGCTCTCGCGCAGGTCGGCGGGCAGATCGGCTGTCCAGGAGTCGTAGTCGTGTTTCCCGATGCGTACATGGGCCTCGCTGAGCTGAGCGTTGGTCAGCCATTCCTCGTCCTGGCCGCCGGCGGCGATCAGGGCGTGGATCAGCGCGTCGCCGGCCGCGGTGTCATCGTCCATGTCCAGCATCCGGGGGATCTGTCCGGCCGGGTCGCCGAGGTCGTACCCGGCGTCCCGCAGCCGGCGCAGCAGCCGGATGGCTGAGACCGGGGTGTCCAGGCCGACGGCGTTGCCGATGCGGGCGTGCTTGGTGGGGTAGGCGGACAACATCAACGCCAACCGCTTCTGCTCGTTGGGGATTCGTCGTAGCAGGGCGTGCTTCACGGCGATCCGGGCGACACGGCGGGCCCGCTCCGGGTCAGCGACGTAGTGGGGGAGTCCTTGGTCGTCGATCTCCTTGAACGAGAACGGTGCGGTAATGATCCGCCCGTCGAACTCGGGAATGGCGATCTGGTTGGCCGAGTCCAGTGGGCTCACCCCGTCGTCGGAGGCTTCCCAGTCGGCCCGGCTGGAGGTCAGGCACAGGCCTTGCAGCACCGGGATGTCCAGGGCCGCCATCCGCTCCACGTCCCACGCTTCGTCGTCACCGCCGGCGCTGCTCGCGGCCGGGACGCTGCCACCGGCGGCGAGCACGGTGACGATGAGCGCATCGAGGCTCTTGAAGGCGTCGAACAGCTCGTCCGGGGCCGACCGCAACGACCCGGCGAAGATCGGCACGCCGACGGCTTGCCCGGTGGCGTCCACCGCGTCGGCCAGGGCGTGGGCGAAGGCGTTGTTGCCGCTGGATTCGTGCGCCCGGTAGTACAGGATGCCGATGCGGGCCAGGTCGGAGCCGGTAGCGGGGCCGGCGGGTTCCGGGCGTGGCGCGTAACCCCAGGCCGGGACGGTGACCGGAGGTTCGAACCCGGTTCCGGTCAGCAGGATCGTGTCGGACAGGAAGGCGTGCAACTGGCCGAGGTTCTCCGGGCCTCCCTCGGCCAGATACCGGTGTGCCTCCGTCGCAGTGCCCATCGGTACCGTCGACAGTTCCATCAGCGCCGCGTCGGGTTGCTGCTCCCCGCCGAGCACCACCATCGGCACCCCGGATTCGCGGAAGCGACGGAAGCCGCTGCACAGGTCGTGGGGGGAACCCAGGATCCGGGCGAGGATCAGGTCGCACTCGGCCAGCTGCGGACCAAGCTGCTGATGGGCGTCCCGGGCCGGGTTGGCCAACAGATAGTTGGCGCCGCTGGCGCGGGCGGACAGCAGATCGGTGTCCGAGGTGGACAACAACGCGATACGCGTGGACATGCCGGGTTCCTCCTGAGGGGTTCTCGCCCCGTTGACGGCCGGAATACGCCCGCGGCCAGTATCTGGCTGAGTCCTTGCCGGACGTCACAGTGGCGGAACCGCCCCGGAATCGCACCGGGTTCCTGGTTCGCGGGTACGAGTGAGCCTACGCGACGGGACCGCGCCGACACCGCATCGGTGAGTTCTGCCGGTGGTGCTGGGCCGGCTTGGCGGGGTTCGGGTCATCGTCGTATCCCCACTCGTGGCGAGATCCGCGCCAGTGGCCCGACGTGATGAGAAGACGCGACGGCAGCACAACCGGCCACACCAGCCTGCGCTGCCGCGGTGGCGAGGCTAGAGATCAAGCACCGTGCGAAGGCCGCGCTCCACCTCGACCTCCAGGTAGCCCGGCAGATCACCGATGTGATCCGACAGGTCCTCCTTGTTGAGTGTGACGATGCCGGTGACGTTGACGACCGAGTCCCGGGTAAGTCCGCTGGCGGTGGCGGGGACGAAGACGTTTCCCGGCATCGTGGACAGGGCGGTGTTCGAGGTCAGGACAACGGCCAAAACGGTCGATAAGCCGCTGGCCGTATATGCATCAGACTGCACCACAAGGACGGGGCGCCGCTTGGCTGGGCGGCTACCACGCACGTGTCCCAAGTCGGCCCAGTACAGACCACCGCGCCGGATCACCACTCATCTTGGAAACGCAGATAGCGCCTACCAGCTGCGGCTGCGGCAGCAGCTGAGTCGTCTGCGCCCGCCGTCCGAAGGGCATCGTTGATCTGTGCGGTGATCGACTCACGGTCAAGCTCTTCCAGGTATCGCCGGGCGGCGACGGTGAAGAACTCCGAGCGGCTCATCCCCAGTGCCTGAGCACGCTTGCTGGCGGCCGCGAACGTGTCGTCCGGGACTGAGATGGCTGTCTTCATTCACCCAGTATAACTGGTATTACCGGTGGTCAGGCCGGAGCAGACGCCTGTGCTCAGCAGACGCCTGTGTTCGATGCCACCGGACATGCTGACCGTCGTCCCTGGCTCCGCGGCTGGGTATCCGCCCGCACCAGGTGGGAGGACGGCCTATGGGTTCACGGGCGGGTGAGGCTCGTGCGGGCAGCGCCGTTACGACAGCCCGTACGCCTGGTGGATCAGGTGGATCGGGTGCACCGTCCGCGCACCGGTGGCCTTCTCGATCTGCCACCGGCAGGTCTCCGAATCGCACACGGCGAAGTCCGGGTTGGTGTCGCGGACCATGGTGAACAATGGTTGCCCGACCTTCATGGCGATGTCGTACTTTTCTTTCTTCAGCCCGTAGGTGCCGGCCATGCCGCAGCACGCCACCCCGGATTCCTGGACGGTGACCCCGGGAATCAGCTGCATCAGCTGGGTTGCGGGGGTGCCGATGCCGTGGCCCTTCAGCTGGCACGGCGGGTGGTAGGGGACGGTGACTTCGTGGGGGATGAAGTCGGTGGGCAGCTCGCCCTCGTCGTACAGGTCCAGCAGGAACTCGCAGATGTCGCGCATCCGGGTTCCGACGTCGGCCAGTTCCGGGTCGTCGATGCCGAGGATGTGGTGCGCTTCGTGTTTGAGCATCCCGCCGCACGAAGTGGAGGAGGCGATGATCGTCAGGTCGCGGCCTTCGGATCGCAACTGTGACACCAGTTTGCGCACGTAAGACCGGGCAGTGTCGAAGATGCCGTTGGACTGTAGCGGAAGCCCGCAGCACCCCTGCTTGGGTACCAGTACCTCATACCCCAGGTGCTCCAGCACCTCGATGGTCTGCCGGCCCGTCTCGACCTCGAAATAGGTTGCCGCGCAACCGTGGAAATAGACCACCGGGCCACGGGTCGGTGCTTTGGCCGGCCGGGGCCGCTTCTTCAACCACGACGTCAGCGTCTGAGAATCCACGTGCGGCATCGGTGCCTCGCGATGGATGCCGAGGGTCTTCTCCACCGCTGTCCGCAGCGGCTTGACCCCGAGAGCTGCATTCGCCACCGGCGCCACCGGCGCCATGGCGGTGCCCATGATCGTGGTGCGGGAGATCAGGTGGTCGCGCAACGGCATCCGGGTCTCGTTCTTCATCGCCGACCGGGCGATGGAGTTGATCTCGGCGATCTTCACCCCTTGCGGGCACACCAGCGTGCAGATGCCGCAACTGGAGCAGTAGTCCAGCGACTTGTCCACCGATTCCCCGTCACGGAACCGTTCCGCTTGCGGGCCAACGTACTTCGGGCCGGAGAACAACGGTGTTACCGCGGTGACGGGGCATTGTGTCTCGCAGATGGTGCACTTGACGCAGTGGTCCAGGCTGGCCCGCATCAGCTGGTCGTGTTCGTGGCTACCTGCCTGGAAAGACATCAGGCCTCCTCACCGGTCATGGTCTGTGCGTGCCTGCTCGGGCCGCAGATGGTCTCGGCCGCCCGCAGCGCGCTGCCGGCCGCGATGCCCTCCCCGGACTTCTCCGCCCACCGGGTGGCGCCGGCCAGGATCCCGCCGGCCGCGAACAGGTTGTGGAACACCACATTTCCTTCGGCATCAACGGGCTTCATCTGTGCGTTTACGCCGACACCGACCTTGAACAAGGGCTGGTCGGCGTCCCAGTACTTCTCGCTGATCAACTCGTCGCTGTCCAACCCGCGCAACGGAAGCCCGAATACCGGCTCGCTGACCGTCATGTAGGAGTCGACATGAAGTGACCCGGACTCGAAACCGCCCGGGGCGAAGATGAAATCGTGGGCCGAGTAGTCCCGGACCCGGCCGGCCGAGTCCAACTGCACGCTGTGGACCCGGTCCCCGTCGGTCTTGGCCCCGATCACCCGGCTGCCCATGATCAGCCGCACTCCGGCTGCCCTGGCCCTGGCGGTCAGCCGCTCGTTCAATCGCATTCCAGGAACTGACGGCGGCTGTAACGGAATCTCGAAAACCGGCTGCCCCAATTCCTGCTGGAAACTCTCCCAAGCGCGGTAGTCCCGGTAACCAAGTATCGCGGGCAGACCCACGACCTCGTCGTCGTGCAGCTGCCCGGTCAGCTCCTGGGCCAGCCGGCGCCGCCAAGCCGGGTCGTCGAAAGCCCGGGCGAACACCAGTGCCGAGGAGTCCACGTCGTTGCTGCGGGCCGCCACATCGACCATCAGGGCGCGTGCCCGCAGCTGCCCGTCGGGCAGCTGCGCCCGGGACAGGTTGGCGGCTACCAGCTCCGGGTAGAAGTCCTTCAACCGGCGTAACCCGACGATCACATACCTCTTGCCGGCCTCGGCCGCCCCGGCCAGCATCGACGGTTGCGCCAGGGCGGTGGGACGCAACGCGCCCACCGCCGTCGGCAGGAACACGTTGGTCTGCGGTTCTCCGGCCAGGAGCTCGGCCCCGGCCAGGGATTCCACATAGCCCGCCCCGGCCCTGGCGCCTTCGGCGCCGATGGCGCTGTAGGGATGGAACCCGTCGCGGCGGGCGAGTTCCTCGACCGCATCCAACGGCCGTTCCACCCGATCAGGGGTGTAACCGAGGATGTCGAAGGTGCCTTGCGACAGTTGTAGGCCGCCGATGCCCTTGGTCAGCAACGACACCGAACGGCCCGTTTCGGCCAGCCGAATGGCAGCGGTCAACCCGGCCAAGCCCGCGCCGATGACGACGGCGTCTCTCATGCCAGGCTCCCTTCGGCCTGCTCGGCCTGCTCGGCCTGCTCGCCGTGCCCGGTGTACCGCCTCCGGTCGCGGTGCCCGGCATCCTGCTGATCAGCGGCCGCGAAGATTCGCGGCGGCGCGTCCGGAAGATGCTCCACGTCGAAGGTGCCCTGGAAGATCCAGTCGTCCAGCGCCGCCTGGCGCACCTGCTCGCCGTACAGGATGGTCCACAACCCGATCCAGCGGTTCTTCAGGAACAACCGCAGCATCTCGGTCGCCCGTTCCGCGTCGGCTACCCGGTGCTGGTGGGCGATGCCGGTGGCGCGCATGGTGCAGAAGCCGCCCTGGCAGGGGCCCATGCCCAGCCGTAGCTGGCGGCGTAGGTCGTCCAGGGTGGCGTCCGGCTGTTCGTCCAGCGCGTCGGTGAACATGCCGCGGCTCATGAGTTCGCACTCGCAGATGATCTGGTCGTTCAACCGGTCTTCCTCGCGGTCATGCAACCGGTGGGTGATCACGTAGTGCTTGCCTTTCTCCGACTTGGGCACGGACTCCTCGGCAGTGCGGCAGGCACGGTCCTCGCCCAACTGCTCGCACATCAGGTCGACGGTGTTCTTGGCCATCAGCCGGTAGGTGGTCAGCTTGCCGCCGGAGATCGTCAGGATGCCGCCGATGCCGTCGCGGGACTTGTGGTCGATGATCGACATGCCGCGGCTCATATGCCGGGTGTCCTCCGCGGAGACTCGCGAGTCCTTGACCAGCGGGCGGGCCCCGGACCAGGCATGGATGGCCCGGGCCTGCCGGAACCCCGGCACCAGGGCCTCACCGCAGTCGAACATCTGCTGCACTTCGTCGCGCGGGATGGCGAGGTTATCCGGGTCGTCTGCTTTTTCGTCGGTGGTGCCGATGACGCACACCGTGTGGACGGGCACCAGGATGTCACCGTCGGTGGGGTAGACGCACCGGTTGACCACTGTATTCACCAGCCGGTGGTTCATCGCGATCATGATGCCGCGACCGGGAACCACTTCGACGCCAGGGCAATTGGCCATGCTGGCGATCTGCCCGGCCCACGCGCCGCCGGCGTTGACAACGAACCGGCAACTGATTTGCACCTTTTCGCCGGTCTTGTCGTCGGTGCAGATCACCGCGCTGACCGTGTCACCGTCGGTCTCGATGCTGGTGACCCGATGGTAGGTGAGGATCTTCGCGCCGTAGGCGACGGCGGAGTTGGCCGCGCCCCAGACCATCTGCCACCCGTCTACCGAGGCATCCTGCACCGCGAACGCCCTGGTGATGCCCCTGTTCAGCCGCGGCTCCCGTCGGAGTGCCTCGCCGGGGGTGATCTCCTCGCACGGCACCTGGGTGTCCTTGGCGCCCTGGGCGAAGCGGTCGCCGAATTCCGGGTCGTCGCCGGGAGTGGCCACGAACAACCCGCCGGTCAGCTCCACCGCGTCGGCGTGGATCCGGGAGACGACGACGTTCTCCTGCGCGCACTCGGTGGCCGAGTGCGGGTCGCTGACCACGTACCGTCCGCCGGAATGCAGGAGCCCGTGGAAGCGCCCGGACGTGCCCTGGGCCAGGTCGCCCTTGTCCACCAGGATCGCGCGGAACCCGCGCATCGCCGCGTCCCGCACGACGCCGGCACCGGTGGAACCGCCGCCGATTACCACCACATCTGTCTCGAGGCATTTCATGACAACCTCCTGGGGCCGCCGTGGCCAGGGTCGAGCGCCGATGCTGACGTGCCCACCTTAATCCACGTGTGCGGGCACCGTTTCCAGCGCAGAGTTCGAGATACGGCATGATCGACCCATGCGCATCTGCGTTTGCCCCGGTTCCTACGACCCGGTTACTCTCGGCCACCTCGACGTGGCCCGTCGGGCGCTGGGCATGTTCGATCGCGTCGTGCTGGCCGTTATGGTCAACCCGGCTAAACGGGGCAGTTTCGAGGCCGCCGATCGCGTCGCCATGATCGAGGAGTCGGTGGCCGAGAGGCTTGACCCGGACGCGGGCCGGCGAGTCCAGGCCGCCTCCTTCGCCGGCCGGCTACTTGTCGACATCTGCGCCGAACTGGGCGCGAGCGCCATCGTTAAGGGGCTGCGTGGCGGCAGCGACTTCGCCTATGAATTGCCGATGGCACGGATGAACAAACACCTGACCGGTATCGAAACCGTGTTCCTGCCGGGAGACCCCAGCCTCGAACACGTGTCGTCGTCACTGATCAAAGAGGTGTTCGCCCACGGTGCAGACGTGTCTGACATGGTGCCGTCAGCTGTTCTGTCCCGGTTACCGGCGTTACCGTCCGGCTGATTTCTCAGGTTGACCTGCCTGGGCATGCATGCGGTACGATTCTCTGCTGGCGTGCTGGGCCATGGATGCGCCGTCGCACGTCGCCAGGTTGTCAATCCTCGTGCGAGCAGAAAGGTGCCAGCGTGTCTGCACTCGATCCGCGCTCGCCGTTAGTGCTCGACACGACCGACCTGGGCCGTCGAGCCGGTTCCATGCTCTCGCAGTCACGCACCATCTCGGTGCCCGACCCCTTCGGTACCGAGGTCATCGCGGTGCCGACCGGCGAACCGCTGACCACAACGTTGCGCATAGAGTCCGTGCTGGACGGTGTGCTGTTGTCCGCCGCCGTGTCCTGTACCGCTCGTGGTGAGTGTGTGCGGTGTCTGGACCCGGTGGCCGAACAGGTGAATGCCACCGTTCAAGAGTTGTACTACTACCCGGACAAGGCGCCGGAGCCGGGCGAAGAGGACGATGAGCCGATGCTCGTCCAGGACGAGCTGATCGACTTGGAACCGGTATTGCGCGACGCCGTCGTCACCGCGCTCCCGTTCCAGCCGTTGTGCCGCCCGGACTGCCCTGGGCTTTGTGACCGGTGCGGCGTCCGGCTGGCCGAGCACCCCGGCCACTTCCACGACGACATCGACCCGAGGTGGGCATCCTTGCGGGGACTGCTCGAGGGCGCTGTCGAACACGACCCGACCCCCGGACCGACCGTAGGTAACGAATCACGAAGGTAGGCACATATGGCAGTCCCGAAGCGCAAGATGTCCCGCGCCAACACCCGAGCCCGCCGCGCGCAGTGGAAGGCCGAGGCTCCCACGTTGAGCGCGACGGGCACCGGCGGCAACGTCAGCTACGCCCGCCCGCACCAGGCCCGCGTGGTCACCGACGCGGTCGGCACCCCGCTGTACATGGAATACAAGGGACGCAAGGTAAAGGACCTGTAATCCCGCAGTCCATGATGTCCAGGGCGTCGCAGCCACCCGTCACATCCTCCGCGGAGGATGCGGTTGCCATGCTCGCGCAGCGCCTGGACTGCCGGATCCGGCCCGACTTGTTGACGATGGCGCTGACGCACCGGTCCTTCGCCTACGAGAACGGTGGGCTGCCCACCAACGAGCGGCTGGAATTCCTTGGTGACGCCGTGCTGGGGCTGGCGGTCACCGATGCCCTGTTCCACGATCATCCCGACTATTCCGAGGGCCAGCTGGCCAAGCTGCGTGCTGCGGTCGTCAACATGCGCGCTCTGGCCGAGATCGCCCGCGAACTGGGTGTGGGGGAGCACCTGCAACTAGGCCGCGGTGAGGAGGCCACCGGTGGCCGCGACAAGTCCTCGATCCTTGCCGACTGTGTGGAGGCGCTCATCGGTGCCTGCTATCTCAGCGAAGGCCTGGAGTCGGCCCGCAGCATGGTGATGCGGCTGGTAGGACCGCTGCTGGCCTCCACCGAACGCCTCGGCGCAGGACTGGACTGGAAGACCAGCCTGCAGGAGCTGGCATCACGGCGGAACCTGGGCGCGCCGGAGTACCGGATCGTCGAATCCGGCCTGGACCATGCCAAGCACTTCGGCGCCACGGTGATCCTGGCCGGTAAGGAGTACGGAACCGGATCGGGACGCAGCAAGAAAGAGGCCGAGCAGGAGGCCGCCGCCAGTACGTGGAAATCACTGCGTGACGACGAGGACGTCGATCCGCTGCTCGGCGCTGACGTGCCCCGCACCTGAACCGTCTGGGCTGGCGTGCCGGAGCTACCCGAGGTCGAGGTGGTCCGTCGTGGACTGGACCGGTGGGTGCGCGGACGGACCGTCGTCGATGTACAGGTGTTGCATTGTCGCTCGATTCGCCGCCACGTTGGCGGGGCAGCCGATTTCGCTGCCCGGTTGGCCGGGAGGCGCATCGTCGCGGTGGACCGGCGGGGCAAGTACTTCTGGTTCCTGCTCGGCGACGATGCAGGTGCCGATGAAGCCGCGCCAGTCGACGAGGCCCTGTACGGTCACCTCGGGATGAGTGGCCAGTTCCGGATTGAGGGTGACGATGCGCCCGACCAGGCGCACCTGCGGGTGCGAATGCGCCTGCAGGGGAAAGGAATCGAGCCAACAGGGAACTGCCAGGTGCGGTTCGTGGACCAACGGACGTTCGGCGGGCTGGCGATTGCGCCGCTGGCCCCGACTGCCGATGGGCTGCCGGCTGGTGTGGCCGGCCAACCGCTGCTGCCGGAACCGTTGACGCACATCGCCCGGGACGCGCTCGACCCGCATCTGGACGAACAGGCGCTGTTCGCCAGGTTCCGGGCCCGGCGGACCGGAGTGAAGCGGGCGTTGCTGGATCAGTCGCTAGTCTCCGGTATCGGCAACATCTACGCGGACGAAGCGCTGTGGCGGGCGCGGTTGCACTATGCGCGGCCGACCGAGACATTGCGCCGGACAGAGCTGACCCGGTTGCTCGCGGCCGTGCGAGAGGTGATGACGCAGTCTTTGTCTCAGGGCGGAACAAGTTTCGATGCGTTGTACGTCAACGTGAACGGCGAGTCCGGCTACTTCGACCGGTCGTTGGCCGTGTACGGGCAGCGTTGCCGTCCGTGCCCACGATGCGGAACACCGGTACGCCGCGACCATTTCATGAACCGGTCCGCTTACCTGTGTCCCAAGTGCCAGCCCAGGCCACGCCGCGCGCACTGGTAGATCACGGCGCGCGCCTCAACGACCGCTTGACCGGGTAGGCGAAGCAACCTCGGCCTTTCCCCCGCAGCCATGCTCTACCTGTTTACCCTCCCGGTCGAGAAGAGCCACGAAAGGTGCCCGGGAAACACCTGAGGAATCCCAGACTTCCACCACCCGATCGACTGCGCGCTGACCCTCTCACCCGAGCCGCCTCAGCGAATCTCGCCGGCAAGGACACGCAGGCGGTGACTACGCGTTGGTAGACGACCCAGTTCGTATTGATCTCACCACCCGGGGCCTCTATGGCGGCGGCGGTCCTGAAATCGGTAGACCCGTCCTTCGCGATGAACTCGACCCCTTTGTGCCAGGTTTGTGGTTGGTTGGCCAGCCGGGTGTGCACGCCTGTTTCCAGCCTCCTTTGACCGTCGCGAGCAAGTTGCTCGGCCCGGTCCTGGTCGAGGCCGAGGGCATCGTGTGACACCACGATCCGGAACTCGGCACAAGCCCAACCACCTCTGGCGCGCACGGGTGGGAGTGCGCTGAGCTGGGGTGCGCCAGCTTGGTGCTCGACCAGCAAGCGCGCACGGGAATGGAGGTTGCGCCCGACGGAGAACTGAGTACACTCAAAACTGAGAACGTTCAGTAACTGGGCGCCAAGATTGAGGGCACATGTCTCGGCAACGCCAAGGACATCTGACTTCCGGTCGCCGACTGCGCAAATGGGAGACGACGCGAGCGACGACCACCGAGGCCGTGCGCAAGGCATTCTTCGACAGGACTTTCGAAGCAGTCACGGTCTAGCAGATTGCGGACCGCGCGGACGTCGCGATCTTCTACCACGCCTCGTCCAAGGCGGAGTTGTTCTTCATGGTGCTTGACGCTGTGCTTGAGCAGGCGATCGCTGAGGGTGAGGCAGCCGAGACGGACATGGCGGAGGGCGCAGATGTCACTGACTGGATCGCAGTCCTGATCGCGCCGATCGAAGGTCTACGCCCGAGCGACCACGCCGCCAAGATGATGCGCTGCCACCGGGATCTGCTGCTCAGTGACTCCACCGATACCCACAGGCGTGACGGCATCGAGCTCGTTCGTCGATTGGAGACTCGCATCGCTCAAATCCTGCGCGAAACTCGGGGGTTCGACGCCGATAGTGAAGCGGGGTGGCTCGCCGCACGCACGATCTTTGGTGCGCTTCAGTTCGACATAATCGTATCCGCTGCAGATGTGCACCCGCAGTCCGGCGTCGTCCGACCGTTGAACCGGGGCTCAGAGCCCAGATCGCCATCGTCGTCTCAGGTTTTGTTGCGCTCACCGCCGAGGAGACCGGGACAGACAGCGATCCCGGTGCCTCCAAGGGCGGGGCGCCGATGCCTCACACCAGTATCCTCGACCACAGAAGGAGAACAATCATGTACTACTCCAACGGTAACTACGAGGCCTTCGCCCAGCCGCGCAAGCCCGCCAGGGCCGAGACGGCCTCGGCGTGGATCGTCGGCACCGGCCTTGCAGGTCTGTCTGCGGCAGTGTTCCTTATCCGTGACGCCCAGGTCCCGGGGGAGAGGATCCACCTGCTGGAGGAACTGCCTCTGGCTGGCGGATCCCTTGACGGAGTCAAGCGCCCCAATGTCGGCTTCATCACCCGGGGCGGCCGCGAGATGGAGAATCACTTCGAGTGTCTGTGGGACATGTACCGCTCGATCCCTTCGCTTGAGATCGATGGCGCCTCGTACCTCGATGAGTACTACTGGCTCGACAAGGACGATCCAAACTCCTCAAACTGCAGGCTGATCCACCGCCAGGGCGAGCGTGTGCCCAGCGATGGGGACTTCACCCTCAGCGCCTCGGCGCAGAAGGAGATTGTCAAGCTCATCGCGATCGCGGAGGAGGAGATTGAGGGCAGGACTATCGAGAGCTTCTTCAGCAAGGATTTCTTCGAGAGCAACTTCTGGGCCTATTGGGCAACCATGTTTGCCTTTGAGACATGGCATTCGTTGGCGGAGATGCGCCGCTACCTCCTCCGGTTCATCCACCATATCGATGGTCTGCCAGACTTCACCGCCTTAAAGTTCAACCGCTACAACCAGTACGACTCGATGGTCAAACCTGTTCTGGCCTACCTTGAGGACCATGGTGTCGACATCC
>PDSI01000013.1 GCA_002748415.1 Micrococcales bacterium
CTCCGGGTGGAGTTGCCGGTTCTCGACGGACTGCCGGCATGGACGACTGCGGCCGCAAAGGCTCAGCTGTCGTGTTGAGTTATGACTCGCGTCCACTCCGTCAACGCGCGGATAGCCGGTGAAGCCGTAGCTCGGCTCTTGCGGGAGTCATTCCGCCGGGTGCCCCGGGTACCACGAGAGCTTCCGGGTCAACACAACGAGAACCAGCACGTTGCCGAATGCACGGTCAGTCCGTGTCTGGAAACTGCAAGGTAGCTCAAGGGTGCCGGAGACGGCGCCGGCAGGGACGCTCTTGTTGAATGAGACACTATTTTCCCGGTTGGCGGGTGTGCCTTGTGGCGCATGAATCCTTGGTTCTTGACAGTTGTTGTTCGGCAGAAATAGGTTCAGGTACGTCGCGGGGAAGCTCTTAAGTGCAGCCTTGAAGCATGGGAAGGTGCAGCCTTCATGAAACGTCCTCTCGGCGCCGCCTTGCTCATGCGGGGCAGCCACTTGCCGGCGCAGGCAAAGGCGCGGCAGAAGGGCCGGACGGGCTCGCGGAGGCCAGCCGAGAAAGCACCTCGTGGGCACGTTTGCGTGACCGATCCGATTCGCTGTGTGATCGATCGGTAGGCACGAACACGAGCAGCCAGCCTGCCGTCAGGAATTGGCGCATCTCGACCGCCACAGACACGGGCTTCCCGTTCCGCATCCTGCGTTCGCTCCCAAACCAGTTGACCAAGTCCGGAGGTACATCATGACCGTCAAAACTACCTTATGTAGTGGCACCTGAGCGCATGGCTATTTGGGTTTTGCTGACTGCTGTCGCCGGGATGTTCGTTCCTGGAGGTGGGTTCATTGTGCTGGCCGCCTCCCGCCTGGAGCAATTCAGCGTAAACCGACCACCCGGGCTACTCCTTGCGCTGATCGCGACAGCCCTTTTGCTGATGCACCTGTTCGTGTTCTTCATCGTGGGTTTCGTTGGCTTTCATATGCTGTCGATCTTTAACCTCGTCTTTGACCAGGTCAACCGGATGGAAGACGCGACCAGGCCGTAGGTTGCCAGTGAGGGGTGCCGTCTGCGACGCGCACATGCACGGTGGCGATCGATCGCTCGTTGTCGCGCTGTCCGGCTGGTGGCTCGGCCGCGCCGGCCGTGCGTGCTCCGCGAAGACGACCGTGCCCCATGACCTGCCCCTGCTGCCCGGCCCGGGATTCGGGTCGCAACAGATTGCGGCAAGTGCCAGGTATCAGGCCGGCCTGCAGCGACTCTGATACCTGGACCGGGCGACGCCTGCAGGTGCGGCGCCCGGGTGTGGCATGACGAGAAGAAAGCGTGCAAGGGATCGTGGATCGTTTCAATCCGCAGGTCACGGGGTTCGGCGCTGCTGAGCAAGCAGATCATCCCGGTGCAGCCGACCCGCATCGAAGCATCCGGCTCGCAGGGGTATGCGTTGCCCCGGCAGCGCCAGCCCATGGCGACGACGCCGAGTGGGCACAGCAGGTCGAGGACGCGCTGCGTGCCACAGTGAAACCCGCGCCGGGTGAGCTCGAGGTCGCCGCCTTCGCCAAGGCGGCCTTCTCGTTGCGAACGCTGGATGCCGAACTGGCCGCGTTGCACGGTGACCCCGATGCCGTGCTCGCCGCACGCGATGCCGGGTGGCCACCGGAAGACCCGCGAACCCCGGGCATCTTCGTTTTCCGATCCGAATCGTCCTGGGTCGAGGTACGGCACGCGCACGGCGGCATCGCTGGGCAGCTGGTTCCACCCGGCGAAGGTGAGGTCACGGTGGAGAACCCCGACGGTGAGCGGCGCAGCGCCCCGATCGATCACCTCGGATGCTTCCTGGTCGGTCCAGCTCCGTGGGCAGTCCTGCGAGTTCGTGTCGAGACGACCGACCACCGCCGCGTTGTGACCGAGTGGTCCCGGATGCGATAGCAGGCTGGCGCTGCGGCGGTCATCGCTGGCAGGCCAGGCAGACAACTGTGCAGGCCAGGCAGGCAAACGGCATCGCAGTATCCGGGGCGGCGACCCGCATAGCGTCCATTGAGGACGACGAAACCCGATCACGCCGGCCGTGGGCCTACGTGCAGAACTACCTTCTGGGGGCTCCGGACCTGATGCATGGCAGGCTGGGAACCGACATGATCTGCACTGACCGCAAACAAGACCCGGCGCGGGCGGCCACCCGCGGCGACCCCTTCGCGGGCGGCACTGCCGTCGTCACCGGTGCAGCCAGCGGCATCGGCGAACAGCTCAGTGTCCAGCTCGCCCGCCGTGCCAGCAATCTGGCTCTGATCGACCGCAAAGCCGAGGAACTGGCCGCCGTCGCCGCGCGGCTGCGGGCCGAACACCCGCAACTGCGCATCACCCATCATGTCGTGGACTTGGCCGATCGAGATCAGGTGGCTCGGGTCGGCGAGGACGTGCTGGCCGAACACGACACCGTGACCGTGCTGCTCAACAACGCCGGCGTCGGCCTGGCCGGGCGGCTCGATCAGGTCAGCGCCGAGGAGACGGACTGGCTGCTGCAGATCAACCTGCACGCCCCTATCGCCCTGGTGCGGGCGTTCTTGCCCGCCATGCATTCCGGCGCGCGGGTCGTGCTGGTTTCCTCGATCTTCGGCATCATCGCACCGCCAGGTCAAACCGCTTACTGCACAGCCAAGTTCGGGCTGCGCGGATTCGGGATGTCGCTGCGTCATGAGCTGGCCTGCAGAGGAATCGGGGTCACGGTGGTGTATCCCGGCGGGGTGCGGACCCGCATCGCCGACGACGCGCGGGTCGGTGCCGGCGTCAGCGAGGCTGAGGACGAGATCGGTCGCACGTTGCTCGACAAGGGCCTCAGGATGGACCCGGCCGATGCCGCCCGCATCATTCTGCGTGGCGTGCAGCGCGGGCGGGCCAGAGTGCTGGTGGGCGCATCGGCGGTGGCGCTCGACCTGCTGGAACGGGCCGTGCCGACGGGCGGGGGCGCTGTGCTGTCGGCCCTCTACGAGCGCGCCGTGTCCAGGCATGTCCGGGCGGCCGCGAACCAGGCCCGGACGGCTCAGCACCAGGGCGCCGCAGGCCGGCCATGACGGTGGCGTTGTGGATGGGCGACAGCTTCACCCGCGGTGAAGGCGCCGAGGTCGGCGAGGCTGCGACATATCCGTACCTGGTCAGCACCGAGCTGGGCTGGGACTGCCAGGTCGATGCGCAGAACGGCACCGGCTTCGTCAACGACGGCTACCTGGCCGGGTGGGGACTGGCACCGCTGGGAGAACGGCTGGAAGCGAACCGCGACCGGGTGCACGCCGACATCGTCATCGTCGATGCCGGGCGCAACGACGCCGGGTATCCGCCCGCGGCGGTCCGCGAGTCGGTCCGCTGCTATGTGGCCGCGCTGGATCAGGCCTACCCGCACGCCCGGGTGGCCATCGTTGCGCCCACGCTGCTGGCCGCCGCGCAGCCGCCCGAGTACACGGCCATCGGTGAGCTGTTGAGTTCCCTGGCACCGGCGGTGGGTGCGCAGGTGGTCGATCCGGCGCGCAGCCCGCAGTTCAGTGCCGATGGCTGCTGGCATGAACTCGTCTGCGGGGACGGCTTTCACCCCAGTGCCGCCGGGCAACGCCACTACGCGGCGGTGCTCACCGCGCTACTGCGGCCTCACCTCGCCGGCAATCCGGCCGAAGGGTAACCGCCCGGGGGCATTCATAGCCCCCTGCCGCTGCGAGGCGGTGACACGTGCCGTTGTCGAACCGCGCCCGGCACATCCGCTATCTGGACGCTTCCGACCGGTTGTCGACCGAGGCCGAAGGCCGCGGAGCCGCAGGGACCACTGGTGTCAGGCAGGACCGTTTCGGCTTCCGTGGCGATGGACCGGCCGATCGCCAGCCCCGTAACCACGGGAGCAGGATGCCGGTCAGCCAACGAGCCTCCTCCACCACCCCGGGACGCCCGTCCGCGGGTGGCGGCGCCGGCTCGCCCACGGACAAATCCAGCATGCGGGCTGCTCGCGCGGCAATGATCTCGTGGCCGAGCGAGGAAGCGTGCAACCGGTCCGGTGCCCAGAAGCCGCGCCGGAACGCCGTCGGCTCGTGGTTGAGATCCAGCACGAGAACGCCGTACTGCTGCTGCAGATCGGCGATGGTGCGGTTGAAGCCGCGGAACCGCCCGGCCAGCGGAAGGACCCACGGGTTGAGCCGGTCGAAGTGCGGACAACCCAGCATGATCACCGTCGCCCCGCACCCGGTCAGCCGATCGACGATGCAGGTGAGGTTGCGCACCGTCGTCGCGACGTCGAAGCCGGGGTGAATCAGGTCATTGACGCCGGCCGAGACCGCGATGAGGTCGGGGCGCATCGCGATCGCGGGGCCGACCTGTTCGTCCAGCACCTCGCCGGACTTCTTCCCTCGCACCCCCAGGTTGGCGTATGTCAACCCCGGGTACTCCGCGGCCAGCGTCTCGGCGAGCCGATCCATCCACCCGCGGAACCCTTGCTTGCCGCTGCCGTCCATCAGCCCTTCGGCCATCGAGTCGCCGATTGCCACGAATCGTTGCATCGTCATAGCTGCGTGGAACGTGGCGCCAGCTGCTTCACCCCGCTGTGCGTGCGCCGCCTGGCCGTGGTCGTCGGTGCCAAGGCCGCGGTTCTGCGCGGCATCTCAGGCCACCTGCACGTACCGGCACAGCGTCGCTGTCGCATCGGTCATCACCGAGTCCCCTCTTGTCTTGCTTGTCATGCGTCTTGCCTTGCCTTTTGCCTTGCCTTGCTTGTCTCGTGGTCGTGAACATGAGTGGCTACCTGGGGCCTGCGGTCCGGTTGCTCTCGAACGTGGCGCCGAGCCGCCGCAGCAGTCGGGCAAGCTGCTGTCGCTCGTCGGCGCTCAGGCCGGCCAGCATCTGCTCCTCGTGCACCAACAGTGCGTCGAACGCGGAATCGATGCGGTCGCGGCCGGCCGGGGTGAGCGAGACCCGGATGCCTCGGCCGTCGGAGGGGTCCGGCCGGCGGGCGACCAGGCCACGCTGCTGCAGGCGGTCCACCCGGTTGGTCATCGTTCCGCTGGTGACCAGGGTGTTGGCGACCAGTTGCCCAGGAGTCAACTCGTGCGGTGCGGACGTGCGGCGCAGCGCACTGAGCACGTCGAACTCCCACACCTCCAGGTCCCAGTGCGCGCAGGTGGTGGCGCGCGCACGATCCAGGTACCGGGCCAGCCTGGTCAGCCGGGACAACACCTCGAGTGCGCTCACATTGATCTGCGGCCGTTCGCGCCGCCACGCGGCGACGATGCGGTCGACCTCGTCATCGGGCACAGCGTAAGCCTACGCATCACCACTGTGCCGGGGCGCGGGGTGGCGGCACACTCGCCCCGCGGACCTAGCCCGCTGCCGCAGCAACCTGAACCTACGCTTGCGTAGGTTAGACTCGGGGGAGTTGTGCGCGCATGCTCGCGGGCGCGGCGCTCACCATTGTGTCATCGACTTGTTCGAGGAACCGCCCAGAACATGACAACCCAATCCGTCGACAAAGTCATCATCAGGTTCGCGGGGGACTCCGGAGACGGCATGCAGCTGACGGGCGACCGGTTCACCGCGGAGACCGCGAAACTCGGCAACGATCTGGCCACCCTGCCGAACTTCCCGGCCGAGATCCGCGCCCCGGCCGGCACCTTGCTCGGGGTATCCAGCTTCCAACTGCATTTCGCCGATCACGAAGTGCTGACCCCGGGTGACAAACCCGACGTACTGGTGGCGATGAACCCGGCCGCGTTGAAGGCGAACCTGGCTGATCTGCGTCCCGGTGCGGTGATCATCGCCGATGAAGACAACTTCGGGGCGCGAGCGCTGGCCAAGGCCGGGTACACGGACAGCCCACTGGACGGCGGCGCGCTGGCCGACTATCAGGTGCACGCGCTTCCGCTGACCGATCTGACGGTGAAATCGCTGGCGGACAGCCCGCTGAACCGCAAGGAAGCTCAGCGCTGCACCAACATGTTCGCGCTGGGGTTGCTGTCCTGGCTGTATTCGCGGCCTACCGAGTCGACGGAAGCGTTCTTGGCGGCGAAGTTCGCCCGTGACCCGAATATCCTGGCGGCCAACCTCACCGCTTTGAAAGCGGGCTGGGCCTTCGGGGAGACGACCGAAACGTTCGCGGTCCGCTACGAGATCGCCCCGGCCGACAGCCCGGCCGGCGTGTACCGCAACGTCACCGGCAACCTGGCACTGGCCTACGGGCTGGTCGCCGGGGCGCAGCGCGCCGGCGTGCAGCTGGTTCTCGGCTCCTACCCGATCACCCCGGCCAGCGACATCCTGCACACGATGTCCGCCCTCAAACGGCTCGGGGTGGTCACGATTCAGGCCGAAGACGAGATCGCCGGCATCGGTGCCGCGTTGGGTGCATCCTTTGGCGGGGCGCTCGGGGTAACCAGCACGTCGGGCCCGGGACTGGCACTGAAGTCGGAGACCATCGGCCTGGCCGTGAGCTTGGAACTGCCCTTGGTCGTCGTCGACGTGCAACGTGGCGGCCCATCCACCGGGATGCCCACCAAGACCGAACAGGCCGACCTGCTGCAGGCGATGCACGGCCGCAACGGGGAAGCACCGGTTGCGGTGCTCGCTGCGCAGTCACCGGCAGACTGCTTCGACGCCGCACTGGAGTCGGCCCGGATCGCCATCACCTATCGCTGCCCGGTAATCCTGTTGTCCGACGGCTACCTCGGCAACGGTTCGGAGCCGTGGGCGATCCCGACGGTGGCCGACCTGCCGCGCATCGAGCCGGGTTTCGCCAGCACCTCGGACGCCGAGGATTTCCAGCCGTTCCGGCGCGAGGATGCAACGCTGGCCCGCCCGTGGGCCGTTCCCGGTACACCGGGCTTGGAGCACCGGGTCGGCGGGCTGGAGAAGTTCGACGTCACCGGCGAGATCTCCTACGACCCGGACAACCACGAACGGATGACCTTCCTGCGGCAGGCCAAGATCGACGGCATCGATGTGCCTGACCTCATCGTCGACGACCCGCGCGGGCCGGAGGCTACCGGTGGCCTCCTGGTGCTCGGCTGGGGGTCGACGTACGGGCCTATCGCGGCTGCGGTCCGCAGCGAACGGCGGGCAGGCCGCGAGGTGGCCCAAGCCCACCTGCGACACCTGAGTCCATTTCCTCGCAACACCGAGCAGGTGCTGCGCCGCTACGACCGGGTGTTGATCCCGGAGATGAACAGTGGACAGCTGGCCATGCTGATCAGGGCCCGCTACCTGGTGGACGCCCAGGGCTACAACCGGGTCCGCGGGTTGCCTTTCACCTCGGCGGAACTGGCCGAACAGATCACCATGCACCTGGAGAAGCTGGCAGGTCAGCACCCATGAGCACGGAACAGACGAACACCGGCGCGACCAAGGCAGCCGGCAACGGGAGCTGCGGCGAGGGCGAAACCGTGGGCCTGGGGGTGCCCGTCTACCGCGGCGGGCTCGACCAGGTGCCACCGCTCGGCGACGGGGAGGTGCTGTCCAAGAAAGACTTCACCTCCGGCTCCGAGGTGCGATGGTGCCCGGGCTGTGGCGACTACGCGATCCTGGCCGCGGTCCAGGGGCTGATGCCGGAGTTGGGCGTCAAACGAGAGAACTTCGTCGTGGTCTCCGGCATCGGGTGTGCCTCCCGTTTCCCTTACTACCTCGACATCTTCGGGATGCACTCCATCCACGGACGGGCCCCGGCGATCGCCACCGGGCTGGCCACCTCCCGGCCGGACCTGACGGTGTGGGTGGCCACCGGTGACGGAGATGCGCTGGCGATCGGGGGCAATCACCTGATCCATGCGATGCGGCGGAATGTGAACATCACGATCCTGTTGTTCAACAACCGCATCTACGGGCTGACCAAGGGGCAGTACTCGCCGACATCGGAGATCGGCAAGGTCACCAAGTCGACCCCGGTCGGGTCGGTTGATGCGCCGTTCAACCCGATCAGCCTGGCCCTGGGGGCCGAGGCGACGTTCGTGGCCCGCACCATGGACAGTGATCGCAAGCATCTGCAGTCGGTGTTGACCGCGGCGGTCAACCACCGGGGCGCGGCCCTGGTGGAGATCTACCAGAACTGCCCCATCTTCAACAACGGTGCCTACGACGTCCTCAAGGACAAAGACCAGCGTGAAGCCCGGGTGGTCAACCTGGAGCACGACCGTCCGATTACCTGGGGTTCCGGGGCTGAGCGCAAGTCGCTGGTGCGCCGCCCGCACAGTGGCCTCGAAGTGGTGTCCGAAGCCGAACGCGACGGCCGCGAGATCATCGTGCACGACGCGTACGAACCTGATCCGGCGGTCCAGTTCGCCATCTCGCGCATTGACCGCGCCGACATGGTGCACGTTCCGATGGGCATTTTCCGCCAGGTCCAGCGACCCACCTACGACGACGGCGTGCGCGCGCAGATCGCCCACGCGCGCGGGGGCCGGGGCCCGCAGCTGGCCGACGAGGAGTTGCAGGAGCTGCTGACCGGTAACGACACCTGGACCGTGACGGCCGAGCCCGGGACCGACACCGGGGTGTAACCGGCGTCCAGCCGGTGCGCGAGCGAGTCCGTAGTAGCCGAACCGGTCATTCTGGACCCTATGGCGCTGTTGGGGTACGTCGGGTAGCGGCGCGCCAGCGCCATACGTCTCCCGACAGCGCCATAGGGGTCGATGTGGGCGGTATACGCGGAACGTTAACTTTGGAGTA
>PDSI01000153.1 GCA_002748415.1 Micrococcales bacterium
GATGGTGGCCACGAGGAGGATGGGCAGGGGCGCCCAGGCACCGTAGAGCAGGGTGCTTGCGGTGGGGGTGATGACGAAGGCGAGCCCGTTGGTCGCGCCGACGAGGCCGGCGATGCTGCCTTGCTCGTCGCGATGTATCAGCAGGGCCCGGCCGCGCGCTCAGCCGCCGCGGCTTGTTGGTCATCCTGGCGTTCCTATCTCGTGTGTTTCGCTCCTATCTCGGGTGGTTCGCTGAGATCGTCGGGCGCGGTTGGCAACAGTCGCCAGCCGAGGGCGTGCGAGCGTTGATTCCAGAACGCGGCGTAGCGACCGTCAGGACGAGTGATGAGGTCGTGATGAGGACCCGTCTCGACAATACGCCCGTGTTCGTCGAGGACGATGATCTGGTCGGCCGCCACGACGGTGGACAGTTGGTGGGCGATCACCAGCAGGGTGGCCCGGCCGCGCAGCGAGCCGAGGGAGGCCTGGACGTAACGCTGGTTTTCGGGATCCAGTGCGGCGGTGGCCTCGTCGAGCAGGACGATCGGCGCGCGCTTGAGCAGGGCCCTGGCGATGGACACGCGTTGGCGTTCCCCGCCCGACAGGCCGGAGCCGGCTTCACCGACGCGGGTGTCCCAACCGTCGGGCAGCCGTTCGACGATCTCGGTGACCCCGGCCAACTCGGCGGCCCGGTCGATCTGGTCGTCGCCGGCGGCGGGGTCGCCCATCCGGATGTTGGCCCGCAAGGTGTCGTCGAAGATGTAGACGTCCTGGAAGACCAGGGCCAGTTGGGCCATGAGCGCTTCGCTGGTCTGGTCGCGCACGTCGACCCCGCCGACCCGCACGGTGCCGCGGTCGGTGTCCCAGAAGCGGGCGATGAGGCGGCTGATGGTGGTCTTCCCGCTTCCGGAAGGGCCCACCAACGCGGTCATGGTGCGCGGGGCAACGGTGAACGAGACATCGTCGAGGACTGGGGTGCCAGGTTCGTAGGAGAAACCGACCTGCTCCAGCGCCACCGCGCCCGGTTCGTTCACCGGGACGGGGTCTGCGGGTTCGGGCAGTGGCGCGGCGTCCATGATCTGCTGGATACGGTCGAGTTCGGCGCGTGAGGAACGCAGAAGGCCGGAATAGTCGGCGACATCGGTCAGTGGGCCGGTGAAGCGGGAGGTGACCGCGAGCAGGGCGAGCAGATCGATGCCGGTGAGGGTGCCGCCCAACGCGAGGGTGGCTGCGAGGATCACGACCAGGCTGAACACGGCCTGGACGGTGAACCCGTTGAGGCTCGACCCGGCCACCGACTCCCACAGTGCTCGGCGGGCGGCGTGGTTATGGATGGTGATGGCCTGGTTCAAGGGCTGGTAGCCGCCCGGGTCGTGGGAGCGTCCGGACGCGCGCAGGACCGGCTGGCAGCGGGCGAACTCGAGGACCCGGTCGTTGACGGCAACCTCTGCCTGGTGGGTGGCCTGCTCGCTGCTGGCGATCAACCGCGACGCCACACGGGCGACCCAGACGATCACCGGCACGCAGGCGAGCAGGGCGAGGCCGAGGCGCCAATCGAAGAACAGCAACGCGAGGATCACGGTCACGGGGGCGGTGATCCCGATGATCACCGGGGTGAGCAGGTGTGCGGCGACGACGCCGACCGACAGAGTCCCCTTGGACGCGATCTGCGCGATACTGCCGGTCCTGCCGGTGAACCAACCCAACGGCAACGTGACCAGGTGGTCACCGATCCGCAGGTGCATGCTGCGCAACGCGGCCAACGCCACCGCGAACCCGCCCATCGCCTGCACATAGTGCGCGATGCTGCACGCCACCGCCGTGACTGCGAGCGCGCCGATCCACATCCACGCGCCGGCCCAATCCGCGGCCTGCAGGCTACGGGCGACCGGCACCAACAACGTCACGGCCAGGCCCTGGAGTACGCCGTATAGGCCGGTCCAGACCAGGAAACTCGTGTACTGGCCCTGCCACTCGGCGCTCAGCACGGTACGCAACTGACGAATCATCGCCCACTGCCTTCCTCAGTCGCGTCCTCCGACGTCTGGCCGGCACGCCACATCCGCGCATACGTGCCGTCCCGGGCGAGAAGGTGGTCGTGAGTGCCGGCCTCGGCGATCCGTCCGCCGTCGAGGACGACGATCTGATCGGCCCCCGTGATCGAAACCAGGCGGTGGGCGATCACCAACAAGGTGCGGCCCTCGACCAACTGTGCGAGCGCCGCCTGGATACGGGACTCGGACTGCGGGTCGGCAAACGCGGTGGCCTCGTCGAGAATCAGGACGGGCGGGTCGGCCAGCAACGCCCGGGCGATCGACACCCGTTGCGCTTGCCCGCCTGAGAACAA
The DNA here is from genome assembly GCA_002748415.1 of Micrococcales bacterium. Taxonomy (GTDB): domain Bacteria; phylum Actinomycetota; class Actinomycetes; order Actinomycetales; family CAWJMD01. The sequence continues at coordinate 2,327 of PDSI01000153.1, forward strand.
CGCGTCCTGACCCACCACCGAGTCGTAGCCGCGCGGCAAGCTGATGATGCGCTCGTCGATCTGCGCCAGACGGGCAACCCGCCGTACCTCCTCCAACGACGCATCACGCCGGGCCAGGCGGATGTTGTCGGCCACGGTGGCCTCCAGCAACTGCACATCCTGCAGCACGAACCCGACGCGCCGGTACAACTCGTCCGTGGCGATCTGCCGGACGTCCACCCCGCCGACCATG
>PDSI01000150.1 GCA_002748415.1 Micrococcales bacterium
CGTCGCGCGACGACATCGGTCGCATCGGCGAGAAGACGCTGCAAGCTCAGGGAGATCTCGGTCCGCTGGGGCGCCTCGGCCTCTTCTTCCGCCAGGTCGTGGCCGAGCTGCGCAAGGTACACCGCCCCACCCGTACCGAACTCATCGTTTACACGGTTACGCTGACCGTCTTCGTCCTGGTCATCATGGCCTACGTCGCCAGCCTGGACACGTTGTTCCGCAAGCTTGTCTTCTTGGTCTTCAGCGACGCGTCCCCGCAGTAGGCCGCCACCCACCCTCGAGTCCAGACCGTACACGCAGGAAGCAGGCCCGTTCGTGACAGACCAGCCGACCACTCCCGACGATCTCGCTACCGACCCCATCGGCGAGGGCCCTGCCGGGCAGCCGGGACCGTTCGATGCCGACCCCGCCGGCAGCACGGTCGAGCCTGCCACGGAGACTGACACCGATGCTGGCGCGGGTGCCGACACTGATGCGGACGAGACTGCCGTCGCCGGCTCGCAGGCAGCGGACACCAGCCCGTCCGTTGCCGATTCGCCGGCGCAGGATCCGCTGCCGGATGATGAGGCCCAGGAGAATCAGGTGGCGGCCAGCGGCGGTGCGGATGTGGCCGAGCCGCAGCCACCGGCCGGTGAAGACGATGAACCGGCGGGCGACTCGCCGGTGACGGACCTGCCGGTGGAGGATTCGCCGGTGGAGGACGAAGACCCACTCGAAGCGTTCAAGGCCAGCCTGCAGGCCGAGTTCGGCGAGTGGTACGTGGTGCACTCCTACGCCGGATACGAGAACCGGGTCAAGGCGAACCTGGAGAACCGCATCACCAGCCTGAACATGGAGGACTACATCTTCGCGGTGGAGGTTCCCATGGAAGAGATCATCGAGGTCAAGGCCGGGCAGAAGAAGATCGTGCGCCGGGTCCGTATCCCCGGCTACGTGCTGGTTCGGATGGACCTGACCGACGAATCCTGGGGCGCTGTCCGCCACACCCCAGGGGTGACCGGTTTCGTCGGCTCCACCCATCAGCCGGTTCCATTGACCCTGGACGAGGTGGTGTCGATGCTGGCGCCGTCGTTCGAGCCCAAGCAGCCGGCTCAGCCTGCCGCCGGCGACCAGGCCGCGGTTGCCCAGCAGGCGGCCAGGCCGCAGGTCACCGTGGTCGACTTCGAGGTCGGCGAGTCGGTGACCGTGATGGAACCACCGTTCGAGACACTGCCGGCCACCATCACCGAGATCAACCCCGACTCCCAGAAACTCAAGGTACTGGTCTCCATCTTCGGCCGGGAGACCCCGGTCGAGCTCGCGTTCAACCAGGTGGCCAAGATCTGACAGGTTTCCAGGACCGAATACCCCACCGCTTTCAGCACGACAACCGCAACAACGAAGGACGAGGCACATGCCCCCGAAGAAGAAAGTCGCAGGGCTGATCAAGCTCCAGATCAACGCCGGCGCGGCCAACCCGGCCCCGCCCGTCGGCCCGGCCCTCGGCCAGCATGGCGTGAACATCATGGAGTTCTGCAAGGCCTACAACGCCGCCACCGAATCCCAGCGTGGCAACGTGATCCCGGTAGAGATCACGGTGTACGAGGACCGCTCGTTCACCTTCATCACCAAGACCCCGCCCGCCGCGGAGCTGATCAAGAAGGCGGCCGGGGTGGGCAAGGGCTCCGGCGAACCGCACAAGACCAAGGTCGGTTCGCTGACCGCGGATCAGGTTCGCCAGATCGCCGAGCAGAAGATGGCCGACCTGAATGCCAACGATGTCGAGGCAGCGTCCAAGATCATCGCCGGCACCGCCCGCAGCATGGGCATCACCGTCGACGGCTGAGCCCGCCCCTGCGGGTACCTTCATCGAGTCAGTGGAAGGCCTGCGCAGGCCGCACCACGACTGCTCACCACACCACTCATCCAATTAGGAGCAGACAATGCGCAGCAAGAACGTCCGGGCCAGCGCGGAGAAGATCGACCGCACCAACCTGTACAGCCCGGCCGAGGCCATGAAACTGGCAAAGGAAACCGCCACCGGCAAGTTCGACGAGACCGTCGAGGTTGCGTTGCGGCTCGGCGTGGACCCCCGCAAGGCGGATCAGA
>PDSI01000059.1 GCA_002748415.1 Micrococcales bacterium
GTTGTTGCCCTGGCCCGCTCGACCCGGTTGACGTCGGTCAGGTTCGACCAGTCGTAGGTGTGGGTGACCACTGTGGTGCCGTCCGGTTGCGGGCGCAACTGCCAGCGCCATAGGTGGCCGGGCCGCGGTTTGCCGACCTCGGACGGCATCCACGCCAGCAGCCGGCTTTCTTCGAACTCCACGACGTGGTTCTCCCGCACGCCGCCGCCGCGGGTCAACGTCATCGTGAACACGTCGCCGACGGCGCGGACCCGCTGGCCACCGGGCGCCTCGGCCAGGTTGGCGTTGCCGTCCCAACGGGGTTGCTGGGCCGGGTCCGCGATCAATTCGAACACCAGAGACGCAGGTGCTTGCACGCGACGGCTCGCGGTCACCGTGCGGGGCGCCTCGTTGCCGTCGGTGTTGTGGCCTTCGGCGTCGCCGGTCATGGGCCGATCTTAGCCAAGGACGCCGGCCGGGTCGATGACCGGTGTCGATCCCGCCTCGACGATGCGGCGCACCTGCGGGGCCGCCGTGGTGAACTCGCCGAGCCGGTTGGGCTTTCCGCTGCCGTGGTAGTCGCTGGACCCGGTGACGATGAGTCCGTGGTCCCGGGCCAACTGGGCCAGCCAATCCCGCCGGTCCGGGTCGTTGTCACGGTGGTAGGCCTCGATGCCGGCCAGTCCGGCGTGGATGAGTTCGACAATGCCTTCGGTGGTGAGCGTGCGGCCCCGGGCGGTGGCCAGCGGGTGGGCGAGCACCGGCACTCCCCCAGCGGCGAGGATGAGCCGGACCGCGTCCACCGGGTCCGGACAGTAGTAGCCCACATAGTGCCGGGAACCGTTGCCGAGCACCTGGCCGAACACCTCGTCGCGGGTGCCGAAGTACCCTTTGGCCACCAGTGCGTCGGCGATGTGCGGGCGGCCGAGGGTGGCGCCCGGTTTCACCTGGGCCGTGACGTCGGCCCAGCTGAGGTCGTATTCCTGGGCAACGGATTCCACCATCCGCTGGGCTCTGCTGACCCTGGATTGCCGCGCCTTGTCGAACTCGGCGGTCAACCCGGGGTGGGCCGGGTCGTGCAGGTAGCTGAGGATGTGCACACTGAGTGAGCCACGCCTGGTGGAGACCTCGGCCCCGCGCAACAGGGCGATGCCGTATCGATGCGCCGCCGCGGCGGCCTCCGCCCAACCTTGCGTGGTGTCGTGGTCGGTCAGGGCGATGACGTTCAGGCCGGCGGCAGCGGCCTCGGCGACGATGTCGCCCGGGGCTCCGGTGCCGTCGGAGCACCGGGAGTGCACGTGCAGGTCCGCCCGCACGTCGCGTTCTGCGGCCATCGATCGTGTCCCCTTCGGGCTGCCCTGCACACCGGTTGCGCTCTGTCGACTATTGGTTGACTCTAGGCCACCCCGGCGCCGGTGCCACTAGCGGCGAGTGGGACAATGAGCCTATGACACGGGCGAACAACGGCGGAACGACCGGCACCCAGGAGACCCAACCGTTGGCCGAGCGAGTCTCCAACCGCAGCCACCGTCCCCGCAGCAAGGCATTCCGGGACTTCATCACCTCCGGCTGGTGCGAGCGTGACGAGCCGGCCCCCACCCAGTTGCCGGTGGCCCCGTTCGCGGCCAGGCGGCGGGCGGTGATCGGCCGGATGTTCCCCGATGACCGGCTGGTGATTCCGGCCGGTGGCCTGAAGACGCGCAGCAACGACACCGACTACCGGTTCCGGCCGCACTCCGCGTTCGCCCACCTGACCGGCCTGGGCACGGACCGGGAACCGGACGCGGTGCTGGTGCTGAACCCGCGCCGCCCGCAAGACCCCGGCGCGGGAACCCATCAGGCCGTGCTGTACTTCCGGCCCCGGGCGGGGCGGGACACCGAGGAGTTCTATGCCGATTCCCGGTACGGGGAGCTGTGGGTGGGCGCTCGGCCGACACTCGAGCAGGTGACGGCCGAGCTGGGCATCCGCGGCCGGCACATCGACGATCTCGCCGAAGAGATCGCGACAGACGCTGGGCCGCAGGGGGTCCGGCTGCGAGTCGTGCCCGGCGTGGACAAGGCCGTTGAGGATCTGGTCACGCAGGCGCGCCAGGGCCAGCAGGCAGGGCAGAACGCACGGTCAGGCGAGCACGTACCGGCGCAGTCCTCGGACGCCATGGACACCGACGGCGACGCGCAGTTGGCGCAGGCGTTGTCGGAGCTGCGGCTTGTCAAGGACGCCTGGGAGATCGAGCAGATGCGGCTGGCGGTCCAGCTGACCGTCGAGGGCTTCGCCGATGTGGCCCGCAACCTGCCTGAAGCTGCGGCTCATCCACGTGGTGAACGGGTCATCGAGACGACGTTCGAGTCCCATGCCCGCAGGTTCGGCAACGGGGTGGGCTATGACACCATCGCCGCGGCCGGGGCGCATGCCTGCACGCTGCACTGGATCCGCAACGACGGGCCGGTCCGGGCCGAGGACCTGGTGCTGATCGACGCGGGCGCGGAAGTGGACTCGCTGTACACCGCCGACCTGACCCGCACCTTGCCGGTGAGCGGGACGTACAGCGACGCGCAGCGGAAGGTGTACGAGTTGGTGCTGGCGGCGGCCGACGCGGCGTTCGAGCAGGTGGTGCCGGGCGCCAAGTTCCGTGACGTGCACGACGCCGCGATGCGGGTCCTGGCCCACGGGCTGGCCGACTGGGGATTGCTCCCGGTCGATGCGGAATCGGCCCTGGACGAGCAGTCCGGGTCCCAGCACCGCCGGTGGA
>PDSI01000218.1 GCA_002748415.1 Micrococcales bacterium
TACACGACAGGGGAGCGCCACCAGGGCGCTGAGAGTGCGGATACCGCAGACCCTCGGAACCTGATCCGGTTCACACCGGCGAAGGGAGTCGAGTTCTCTTCAGTCCTGCGTGATTGCAGAAGGGACGATCATGACCTCCACCGGCAAACCCGGCCCTACCCAAGCTGGCAGCCCGCAACCGAACAACCCCGAGTCCAGCCGCACACGGGATAGCGGCGCATCGACCGGTCACACTCGATCCGGCGATTCCAATTCCCGCAGAACAATTCTGGCCCGCCGTCCACTGATGGCTTGGCGCACCGCCGACCTGGTGACCACCGCGATGATCGGTGTCACATTCGGTGTCGCCTACCTGCTGTGGGGCTATGTCTACCACGGCCTGGAACCCGGCACCGTCGGCTTCCCGCCGATCGCCGGGGTGCTGGTCGGTTTCTGGTTCCTCGCCGGCACCGTCGCCGGTCTTGTCGTGCGCCGCCCCGGTGCGGCCCTGGCCGCCGAACTGCTCGCCGCCAGTGTCGAACCCCTGCTGGGTGGCAGCTGGGGAGCGGGCACCCTCATGTCCGGGCTCATGCAAGGCCTCGGCGTGGAACTGGCGTTCGCGTTGTTCGCCTACCGTTCATTCCGGATCCCGGTGACCGTCCTGGGCGGTGTCTTCGCCGGACTGTTCGAATCCGTTGGGTGGGAATGGTGGAGCTACTGGGCCGAGTGGTCCTGGACGTGGAAGCTCGTCTACGCCGGGATTCTCGCCGTTTCCGGCGCCCTGTTCGCCGGACTCGGCGGGCCTGCCCTGGTCCGGGCGCTGGCCCGCACCGGAGCGTTGGACGCGTTCCCGCCCGGGAAACAGCGGCTCCGTGACAGTGCCGTCTGAATCGCTGACCTGGCTGCTCGGATCCATGACCCGGCCGAGCCGATCAACGGCCGTGGTGCCGTGACCACGACGCAGCGGACCTGCGCCGGCGTCCGGGTTTCCCACGTGACGTGGACGCCGGACGGGCGAATCGCCCCGACCTTGTCCGATGTGTGCCTGGACATTCCCGCCGGTGCCCGGGTGGCCGTGTTGGGAGCCAGTGGATCGGGCAAGTCAACCCTGCTGCGGGCCCTGGCCGGGGTTCTCGCGGAATCCGGGACCGGCAGGATGAGTGGTGAGATCCATGTCCCGCCCGCCGGTTTGGTGCTGCAGGAGCCTCGGGACGCAGTGGTCGCCGAAACGGTGGGCCGCGATGTCGCGTTCGGTCCGGAGAACCTGGGCCTGCCCCGGTCCGAGATCTGGCACCGGGTCCGGGGCGGTTTGGCGGCGGTCGACTTCCCGTACGGCACCGGCCGCCGCACCTTGGCGCTGTCCGGCGGGCAGCTCCAGCGCCTGGCACTGGCGGGTGCGTTGGCCGACGCGCCGTCGCTGCTGCTGCTGGACGAGCCCACGTCGATGCTGGACCCACCGTCGGCAGCCGAGATCCGTTCCACGGTCGAGGATGTGGTGACCCGGACCGGCTGCACCCTGTTCGTGGTGGAGCACCGCATGGCCGACTGGCTGGACCTGTTGGACTACGCCGTGTTGCTCGGGCCCGGGGGAGTTGTGCGAGCCGCCGGCGGACTGCACGGCGTCCTGCGCACCCACCGCGATCACATCCTCGCCAGCGGGACGTGGCTGCCCGGTGCGGCGCCACCCGTGCCGGTGGCCGTACCCGAA
>PDSI01000091.1 GCA_002748415.1 Micrococcales bacterium
CAGGCGTTCAGCGGTGCCGCCGGAGTTCCGGTGGTGCTGGGCGCGGTTCGCAAGGGCTATCTGCGCCGGGCGGCCGGCAGCACCGGTTGGCCGTTCACCCGATGGCTACGCAAGCTGCGGCCGGACCCGATGCGCCGGCTGCGGCTGGACCCGGCGAACCGGGCCCAGCAGGCACTGCGTGGGCGGGGCGCGCAGCCGGAGTTGGAGGCCACGCTGGCCAGAACCTCACTGCCGCAAGCCACCACCACTCAACGCGCCCAGGTGGACCTGGCCTTGCGGGCGTTGGCCCGCCAGGTCGGGGGAGACCTGCCGCAGCGGTGGGCGATGGCCGTGCGCGAGGCAGCCAACCCCGGGCACGACGAGGTCGGCGATGCACTGGACCAAGCGATTGCCGCCGTCGACTTGGACTACCGAAAACCGTTGTGGTGGAGCCTTTTCGGGGTACTGCAGCTGGTTGCCGCGCTGGCGGCAATCGCCGGGCTGATCTGGCTGATCGGCATTGCTGTGGTGGCATGGCTGCAACTACCGGAGTTCCCGCTACCGGAATGGCACGGGTTCCCTTACCCGACGCTCATGCTGGTAGGCGGTCTCTTGGCCGGCCTGGTGCTGGCCGGACTGGCCAGAGTGCTGGCCGGAATCGGCGCCAACCGGCGACGCCGGCTGGTTGAGGGCCACTTGCACGAGGCTGTAGGCACTGTTGCCGACCACCACGTGCTGGAGCCCGTACGGGAAGTACTCGGCGAGCACCGGGTCACCCGGCAGGCGCTGTCGGTGGGTTCCTAGGGCGTGTTGCTAAAGCTGCTGGTGAGCCGGTGGAGGGTGGCGGCGAGGCAGAGCCCGGCGTGGTAGTTGCGGGCTGTCTTGTTGGACCGCATCACGATCCCGCGCCACTGCTTGAGTTTGTTGACGCCCCGCTGGAGGACATTGCGGGTACGGTGGTGGCGACGCTGCCGAGGTCCGAAGTCGATCGGGCGACCGGAACGTATGCGACGGCGGAAGATCCGATCGGCACGCTCCGGGGGTCGTGGCGGCGATGCCGTGCCGGCGTAGCCAGGCCCTGTTCGCTTTCGAGGGATACCCCTTGTTCGCGAGCACCCGGTCGGGTCGGCGTCGGGGGCGAGCGTGTGGGCGGGCAACGTATATCTGGTCGAGCACACCCCGTCATCATCGTGGGTGTCACTGACGTTGCCGCTGGTGATCAGCGCGCATAAAGTCCCGCCTCGCCCGTCGGTGACCAGATGAACCTTGGACGTCACACCACCACGGGAGCGGCCGATCCCGTGGTCGAGGGGTTCCGTGGTGGCAGGATTCTCCTCATTCGATGGCGCCCCCTGTGTGGCGCGGCAGCGTCGCGTGAGGAATAGTCAAGACCTGTGGGTCGGTGTGTCATGCGGCGTGAGCGTCACCTTCTGATTCGTCGGGTCGTTCGACGAGTTTGCCGTTGTTGAACTCGGCGCCCGCGCGGACGAGGGCGAGGAGGTGGGGTGCGTTGACGGCGCGCCACCGGTTCTGTGCGGACTCGATGAGCGTGAGCGCCATCGCGATGCCGGCGGCCCTGGAGCCGGGCCCCTTGGTCACCCGCTGCCGAAGACGGACAGTTGCGAAGGTCGACTCGATCGGGTTCGTGGTGCGCAGGTGGATCCAGTGCTCGGCGGGGTAGTCGTAGAACGCCAGCAGGACGTCGAGGTCGTCGGTGACCTTGGCGACGGCCCTTGGGCCACTTGGCGCCGTAGTCGGCGGCGAACGTCTTCGCCGCGGCCAGAGCGTGGTCCTTGTCCTCGGCGTTGTAGATCTCCGCCGGCGCGGCCTTCGCGCCGGGGTGTGCCGACTTCGGCAGGGCGGCGAGAACGTTGCCGAGCTTGTGCCACCAGCAGCGCTGCTGCGTGGTTTCGGGGAACACCTCGCGCAGGGCCTTCCAGAACCCCGGCGCGCCGTCGCCGACCGCCAGGGCTGGGGCGCGCATCCCGCGGCGCTTGCAGTCACCCAGCAGGTCGGCCCACGACTCCGAGGACTCGCGGAACCCCTCGGAGAGCGCGACGAGTTCCTTGGTGCCGTCGACCCGGACGCCGATCATCACCAGCAGGCACACCTTGTCCTGCTCGAGGCGGACCTTGAGGTGGATCCCGTCGACCCACAGGTACACGTAGTCGCTGTC
>PDSI01000115.1 GCA_002748415.1 Micrococcales bacterium
GTGATCAGGAAGGTGTCTGCGGTGACTTCTTCCTTCCCGGCGACCATCTCGAGAGCGAAGGAGTCGCTCACTCTTCCGTTTACCGGGAGAGCGAGTTGCGCCTTCTCCGGCTCCTCCTGTGTCGTCAGCTGGACAGTGCCGAATCCGACGACCGACTCCACCCCGTCGATCTGCTCAACGGTGGTGACGACATTCGGAGCGAGGGGTTCGTTCTGGGAGTTGCGGACGGTGTAGTCCCACTTCTGGCCGTTCTCCAGCACGTCGTTGAAGGTCGCTCGCATCGACGCGCCGAGCAGTGCGAACCCGGTGATGAGGGCCAGCCCGAGCGCGATCGCGAAAGCCGTTGCGGTGGTGCGCTTGGGGTTGCGGTTGGCGTTGCCCTGGGCGAGCCGGCCGACGGGGCCCCAGCGGGTCAACGGCCGGAAGACGCCCATCACCGTGGGGGCGATGAACGGCGAGATCATCAGGACCGAAAACAACACCAGTAGGCCACCGACCCCGAGCAGCTGCAGGCTTTCCTGGTTCATCGAGTAAGCGGTGAGTCCTATGCCGGCTGCGAGCAGGGCCAGACCGGGAACCAGCCTGCGCCAGACCGACAACCGGGGGGTGGCGAATTCGCCGCGCATCGCTTCCACCGGGGCCGTCCGCGCCGCCCGGCGGGCCGGGCCGTAGGCCGCCACCAACGTCACCACCAGGCCCACGCCCAGAGTGGCCAGCGTTCCCGCCGGGGTGATCCGCACGTCGTCCAGCGGCAAGCTGCTACCGAACATGTTGTTGATCAGCGTCAGCAGGCCCATAGCCAAGCCGAATCCGAGGGCCAGCCCCATCAGTGACCCGGTCAGCCCGACGATGACGCCTTCGACCAGCACAGAGCGGGAGACCTGCCGGCGGCTGGCCCCCAGCGCTCGCAGCAGGGCGAGCTCACGCAGCCGCTGGGCGACGACCATGCTGAACGTGTTGGCGATGATGAAAGAGCCCACGACCAGCGCGATCGAGGCGAATACCATGAACAACGTGGTGACGAAGTTCATCGCGTCGGCGATCTGGGTTTTCTCCTCCTCCCGCGTCTGCTCACCGGTCTGGGCCGTCACGCCGTCGGGTAGCCCATCGGCCTTGACCCGTTCCAGCAGTTGCGATTCGGTCAGGCCGCTGTCGTCGGCCGCCCGCACGCCGATGCTCGACACGTAGGTGCCATCGGTGAATTCCGCCATCGCCCGCTCCGGGGTCAACGCAACGCCCACGAAGCCGCCGACACTGAAGTCGACGTCATAGGTCCCCACCAGGGTGACCGGAACCAGGCCCGCCTTCGGCAACAACACCTTGGTGTCGTCGCCGACCTGCAATTCCGCTTTTTCCGCGGCGCTGGTGTTCAGGACGATCTCGTTCTCAGCCCTTGGCGCTCGTCCCTCGACGATGCCGGCGGTGGCGGAGGTGGAATTCCGGCCTTCGTTCCAGGCGAAACCGCTCACCGGAGCGCCGCCCGAGGCGATCGCCTTACCGTCCGAGCCGATGAGCGAAACAGGTCCTTCGGTGGCCGGCTCCACCGCGTACACACCGTCGACGGAACGCAGCTGTTCCACGTAGCTCAGGGGGACGCCAGGGCTGGCGTCCCCGTCGCCGATGACCTGCACGTCGATATTGGCCAGGCTGCCGTCGACCACGCTGTTGAAGGACGAACGCATGGTGTCGGTGAACACGTAAGACCCGCAGACGAATGCGGTTCCCAGGACCACCGAAAGCAGGGTGAGGAAGAAACGTCCCTTGTGCGCCCGCAACCCGCGTACGGCCACGGTACGCATGGCGTTGCGTTGCCGATGGTGGATGTCTTCGCCGGGCGGCCCGCTTGCCGGGTTCTGCGGGGCAGCCAGGGTGGCGGTCATTGGTCCTCCTCCAGCTGCTTCATCGCGTCGAGGATGACGTCCTGGGTCGGGGTATCCATGTACCCGGCCACCCGGCCGTCGGCCAGGAACACCACGCGGTCGGCGTAGGAGGCGGCTCGCGGGTCGTGGGTGACGATGACGACGGTCTGCTGCAGGTCCTGAACGCTTTCCCGCAGGATGGTGAGTACCTCGGTGCTGGAGTGGGAATCCAGGTTGCCGGTCGGTTCGTCGCCGAACACCACCTCGGGCCGCCCGACCATGGCGCGGGCGCAGGCGACCCGCTGCTGCTGCCCGCCGGACAGCTCACTGGGCCGGTGGTCCAGCCGATCGTTCAGGCCGAGCGCGGTGACGATGCGGCGCAGCCAGTCCGGGTCGGCCTTGCGGCCGGCGATATCCAGCGGGAGCGTGATGTTCTCCAGCGCGGTCAGCGTGGGCACCAGGTTGAAGGACTGGAACACGAACCCTAGCCGGTCGCGGCGCAGCGTGGTCAGTTGCTTGTCCTTCAGTTCGGTGAGCTCGGTCTGCGCCACTCGCACGGTGCCACTGGTCACCGAGTCCAGACCGGCCAGGCAGTGCATGAGCGTCGACTTGCCGGACCCGGACGGCCCCATGATCGCGGTGAAACGCTGCCGCTCGAAGGTGACGGACACCTGATCCAGCGCCTTCACCACGGTTTCGCCGCTGCCGTAATGCTTGGATACCTCGACCGCTTCCGCGGCGGCGTGGGCTGCTGGTGGTGGCGCACCCAGGTGCAGCGTCGCGCGCCTCGCCGCGCAGGGATGGGTGCCGTCCGCGCTGTGTTTCGGCGTGTGGCTGGAATGGCCGTCGTACGGGTTGGCCATGCCGCGGTGGCGGCTGAACAGCTTGAGCACCATGAAGATCTCCTCGGGACGACGACGCCGGATCAGGCAGTCGGAACACTCACAGAATAGTTGCGGACCGAAGCGTCCGGATCAGGTATCACCCTGAGCGTGCCCTGGGCCGCACCCCGGTTCCACTACCCTGGTCGGGTGACTCTGCGCCTGCACGACTCCGCCACCGCATCCTTGCGTGACTTCGAACCGGTGGTCCCGGGCCAGGTCGGCATCTACATCTGTGGGCTGACCACCGACGATGATCCACACATCGGCCACGTGCGGTTCGCGGTCGCCTTCGACATCCTGCGTAACTGGCTGGAATTCGGTCACGGCTACGAGGTCCGGTTCATCCGCAACGTCACCGACATCGACGACAAGATCCTCACCAAAGCCCGCCAAGAGGGCCAGTTGTGGTTCGAGCGGGCGTACCGTTTCGAACGAGCCACCACGTGGGCGCTGGAGACCCTGGGAGTACGCCCACCGACCTACGAGCCGCGGGCCACCGGGCACATCCCCGACATGGTTGAGCTGATGAGCACTCTGGTGCAGCGGGGGCACGCCTACCCGGCACCGGACGGCTCCGGCGCCGTGTACTTCGACGTGCGGTCCTGGCCCGCCTACGGCGAGCTCACCCGCCAGCACATCGAGGACATGGCACCGGCCGAAGACGCGGACCCTCGCGGCAAACGGGATCCACGGGATTTCGCGTTGTGGAAGGGCGCCAAGGCCGATGAACCGCCCAGTGCCGGCTGGGACACCCCCTTCGGGCGCGGACGCCCGGGATGGCACCTGGAATGCTCGGCGATGGCGCGCCGCTACCTGGGCGCCGAATTCGACATCCACGGCGGCGGCGTGGACCTGCGGTTTCCGCACCATGAGAACGAGCAGGCCCAATCCCGTGCTGCTGGAATGAGTTTCGCCCGGTACTGGCTGCACAATGCCTGGGTGACGGTCAAGGACCAGAAGATGGGAAAGTCGCTGGGCAATTCGCTGACGGTGGCCAACCTGGTGCAGCGGGTGGAGCCGATCGTGCTGCGCTACTACCTGGGTGCGGCGCACTACCGGTCCACTATCGAGTACACCGAGAACTCACTGACCGAAGCGCAATCGGCAGTGCACAGGATTTCCGCGTTCCTGCGCCGGGCCGCCGGCCACGCACCCGTCCCGGTGGCCGGACAGGTGCCGGAGGCGTTCCGCGCAGCCATGGACGACGACATCAACGTTCCCGCCGGGCTGTCGGTGGTCTTCGACGCCGTCCGGGCGGGCAACACCGCACTGGACGCCGCAGACCACGCGGCGGCCGGTGAGCACGCGGCGGCGGTACGGGCGATGACCGCGGTCCTGGGGGTCGACCCGATGTCGGCGACCTGGGCCACCCGGCCGACGCAACGAATGGCCGCGGCCGACCACGCCTTGGACACCTTGGTGCGGTCCAGCCTGCGCCAGCGGGCGCAGGCCAGGGCCGCCAAGGATTTCGCCACCGCGGACAGCATCCGGGACACCCTGGCCGAGGCCGGCATCGAGATCACCGATACCGCCGAGGGACCCCGCTGGTCGGTTGCCGAGAAAGCCGGGAACTGATGCCGGGCAATTCCGCCCGGCGTGGCGCGGTGCGCAGGAGCGGGAAGAACACCGCCGGTTCCGGGGGGCGGGGCCGGGCGAGGCTCCAGGGCAAAGGCCCCACTCCTAAGGCGGAGGACCGCACCTACCACCCCGCTTACCGGCGCAAGAAGGCCGCCGACCAGGCCCGGCGCCGGCCGCAACGGCGTACCGGGGCGGCCGAGGAGATGGTGGCTGGACGCAACAGTGTGCTGGAGGCGTTGCAGGCCGGCGTGCCTGCCACCACCTTGTACGTCGTGCCGGGCGGCGCGGCGGATCAGCGGGTCAAGAAGGCGATACGGGTGGCCGGGGACCAGGGGATCTCGTTGACCGAGGCCAGCCGGGCCGATCTGGACCGGCTGAGCGACGGGGCGGTCCACCAGGGCATCGCGTTGCGAATCAGCCCCTACCAGTACGCGCAGGTGCCGGACCTGCTTGCGCGGGCTCAGCGCAATGCGCCGTTGCTGGTCGCCCTGGACTCGGTCACCGACCCCCGCAACCTGGGTGCGGTCATCCGTTCCGCAGCCGCGTTCGGAGCGCACGGGGTGATCATCCCCAACCGCCGCGCCGCCGCCATGACCGCGGCGGCCTGGAAGGTGTCGGCGGGGGCGGCCGCGCGGGTCCCGGTCGCTCAGGTGACCAACCTGGTGCGCACTCTGACGGAACTGAAACGGCAGGGCTGTTTCTGCTACGGCCTGGACGCCGGCGGCGATGTGGCGCTGCCGGATCTTTCTGTCCGATCAGGTACCGACCCAACGGTTCTCGTCGTCGGTTCGGAAGGCGCTGGCCTGTCCCGGCTGGTTCGCCAGACCTGCGATCAGGTGGTGTCCATCCCCATCGACTGGGCCACCGAGTCGTTGAACGCCGGCGTCGCGGCCGGTATCGCACTGTACGCGCTCGCGCAGGCGCGAGCCGCGGAAGAACCGCGTTGACTACTGCCGCTGCCTCGTCGGGCTTGTGGGGCAACAGGGCCGGAACTCACGACGGGACGGCTTGGCCCAGCCGGCGGCCGTCCTTGGTCGAGAACAGGTGTACGTGGTCGTGCTTGGCGCGCAGGTTCACCAGCTCTCCCTTGGCCGGCGGGGTGCGCCCGTCGACCCGGGCGATGATCTGCTCGTCGCTGTCCTGGGCATGCCCGTAGACGTAGGCGTCTGCGCCGAGCTCCTCCACCACGTCCACCACGACCGGGTAACCGGTCTCAGCCAGCTCCAGGTCCTCCGGGCGCACTCCGAAGGTCACCGTCGAATCGTCGGCCTCGCTGAGGACGTCGCGCTCGACCGGGGCGGTGCAATCGCCGAAACGCACGCCGCCCTCGGCCAACGGCAGCTCCAGCAGGTTCATCGCCGGTGAACCGATGAACCCGGCGACGAACACGTTGCCCGGGTGGTCGTACATCCTCCGGGGGGTGTCGACCTGTTGCAGCACACCGTCTTTCAACACGGCCACCCGGTCGCCCATGGTCATCGCCTCGATCTGGTCGTGGGTGACGTAGACGGTGGTGACGCCGAGCCGGCGCTGCAGCTGGGCGATCTGGGTGCGAGTCTGCACGCGCAGCTTGGCATCCAGGTTGGACAGCGGCTCGTCCATCAGGAACACCTGCGGAGACCGGACGATGGCCCGGCCCATGGCCACCCGCTGGCGCTGGCCGCCGGACAGTGCTTTCGGGCGCCGGTCCAGGTACTGGGTCAGATCCAGGATCTTCGCGGCCTCTTCGACCCGCTTGCGGATCTCTGCCTTGGCGGTGCCGGCGATCTTGAGCGCGAAACCCATGTTGTCGGCCACGGTCATGTGTGGGTACAGCGCGTAGTTCTGGAACACCATCGCGATGTCGCGGTCCTTGGGCTGCACGTGGGTGACGTCGCGATCGCCGATGAGGACGCGGCCGCTGGTGACCTCTTCGAGGCCGGCGAGCATCCGCAGCGAGGTGGATTTACCGCATCCGGATGGGCCGACCAGAACGAGGAACTCGGCATCGGCGATGCGCAGGTTCAGCGTGTCGACGGCGGGGACGGAAGCTCCCGGGTAGAGCCGGGTGGCTTCGTCGAAGGTGACCGTTGCCATGGTGAATCGTTACCCTTCACCGGCAGGTACGTGCCGGACGATCCGTTGTGGAGGGTGGTCAGCGCCGGCATCTTTGCCGGTGCAGGACACAACAGCGTGATTGTGCCGTGTCGACGGACTCAGGCCAAATCTGATGCTTGCTCAGCGCGGCTGCTTTGAGCGCCGCCCGGCTCGGTTCGGGTTTGGCGACGGTCTCACTTACCGTGGACAGATGCACGAGGGTGATCGTCTGGGTCGCTACCGGCTCGCCCACCGGATCGGGGAGGGCGGCGTCGGCGTCGTCTACGTCGGAGTGGACGACGACGGTCGTGCCTATGCGGTGAAGGTCCTGAAACCACATGTGGCGGGCGACCCGGAAGGACGGGCTCGGCTGGCCCGGGAAGTGGGCACGCTGCGACGGTTGCGCCACCCGGCGATTGCCGAGGTCGTCGACGCGGACGTCAACGGCCCGCAGCCCTACATCGTCACCCGGTACGTGCCGGCACCGTCCTTGCACCGGCTGGTGTCCGAGCGGGGGCCGCTGTCGCAGGCCGAATTGATCCGGTTAGGCAACGGAATGGGACAGGCTCTGGGCGCCATCCATGCTGCCGGGGTGGTGCACCGGGACCTGAAACCGGCCAATGTGCTGATGGCCGAGGAGCCGGTGCTGATCGATTTCGGCATCGCCCACGTCCTGGACGAAGCCAGGCTGACCCGGGCCGGCATGGTGATGGGAACCCCCGGCTACCTGTCCCCGGAACTGATCAGCGGGGCTGATGTCGGTCCCGGCACCGACTGGTGGGCGTGGGCCGCCACGATGGCTTTCGCGGCTTCCGGACGACCCCCGTTCGGCGGCGGGCGGGCCGATGTCGTGCTGGACCGGGTTCGACGCGGTGATGCCGACCTGTGTGATGTGCCTGCCGGGTTGCAGTCGGTGCTGCGCCGGGCGCTGAACCCCGACCCGGCCGCCCGGCCGCAACCGGCGGAACTGCGGGTCGCCTTGCTCGACCTGCAGTCCGGGGTACCGGCACCGATCGCCCAGCCGTCGCCGACCACTGCGCTGTCGCATTCGACCGAGCAGCGCGCCGTGCGGCCGGCCGCAGCCGATCCCTGGGCTCGACCCACAACGGCGCCGACCCGGACCATGACCGCGCCACCGGCGGCACCGCGGCTCGTCGTGCAGCCGCCGTCCGTCGTCCGGCCTGGCCGGACCGGGTCGCCGGCACCACCGCCGAGGGGTATCCCGGCGCGCGGCCGCGGGGCTGTTATCGTCCCGGTCGTTCTGTGCCTGTTGGCCGGTCTTGTTCCGCTGGTGGTCGTCGGCGTGTCAGGCGCGCTGGTTACAGGTGTGCGAGCCGTCGACGTCGCCCAGACCGCCTTGTTGCGTCGTTGGCACGAACGCGGCCAGTCCCCGCAGGATGCGGGGTGGGTCGCGCTGCGCTTGCCGTGGCATCTGCTCAGCGCAGCTGTGCGAACCGTCCTGCTGAGTCTTCCGGCGCTGCTGATCGGTTGCGGGGTCACCTACGTGGCGGCGGTCTCTTCTGGCGGGGACGTGACGCTAGCCCTGCCCGATCTGACGCCGGGCCCGCTGTCACTGGGTGCGTTCAGCGCGGGCGCCGTGATCTGGTGGGGTCCCGGTGGTGCCGAGATTCGCCGCGGTGCCAGGGCCGTGGTGCGTAAGAGCACGCCGGGAAACGCGACCCGGATCGCTGTCTGGGTGGTGGCCGCAATCGTGTTGGTGTCTACGTTGTCCGTGGTGTTGGCCAACGCGCAAAACCCCAGCATCGTCGAGTGGTTTCCCCGGCAGAGCCAACCCTTCGACTGAGCGTGATAGGCGGGGTTGCCGATTCGTAACGTTACAGACGTACCACGACAACCGGGTTTGGGTTCGACGGCCGCGTCAGCTTGCGTAGAGTCGTGCTGTGGCAACGACCTCCACCTCACGGGCACCGTGGACGCAGACCGTCGCAGCAGCCGGCCCCTGGCTAGGCCTGACGGCGAGGCTCGTCCTGGCTGTGATGTGGTTCATGGCTGCGAAGTCCAAGCTGCCCGACCCAGACGCCAGCGTGCGTTCTGTCCGGGCATTCCGGCTGCTGCCCGAGGCGCTGGCGGTCCCCGTCGGGTTGGGGCTGCCTGTACTGGAACTCGCGCTGGCTGTTTTGATCGGTATTGGCATTTTCACCCGGGTGAGTAGCGTCGTTACGGTCCTGCTGATGGTGGCCTTCACGATCGGCATCGCCTCAGTCTGGCAGCGGGGGTTGTCGATCGACTGCGGCTGTTTCGGCGGCGGCGGCCAGGTGGACCCCGGCCAGACCCGCTACCCGCAGGAAATCGCCCGGGATATCCTGTTCGCGTTGTTCGGCGCCTACCTGGTGTGGAGGCCGGACACCCTATGGTCGATGGACCGCCGACTGGGTCTGACCGGGCGGTAGCCAGCCCGCCGCCCGGTGCCCCACATCGGCGTCGCTGACGAAATGTCACCACCGCACGGCCGGAGAAGAGGACTTCGTTGAGTAGCAAAACCAAAGGCAGTCACAACAAGGCCAAGCTGTCCAGCCAAGACCATCGCGCCGCAGCCCGGCAGAAAGCCGAACAGATGCGCGCAGCGGCCGACCGCAGCCGCCGCCGGCGTCTGGGCCTGCTGTACGGGCTCGTCGCAGTCGTCGTGTTGGGGCTCGTGGTCGCGGTCGGTATCTCCGTGCAGTCGGCGCGCTCAGGAGCCAAGGACAAGGCCAGCGGCCCGTTCGGTGTGACCGGGGCTATCGCCCTGCCATCCCCGGACGGCGCGCAAGGCGGGTCGCAGAAGCCGGTCACGGTGCGGGTCTATGCGGACTACCGCTGCCCGCACTGCGCCCAATTCGAGCAGGTGACGCAGGACTACTTCGACAAGGCGCGGGCGGCTGGTGAGGTGTCGCTGGAGCTTGTGCCGATCGCCATCCTGAACAACCGTGCCGCCGGTGTCGACTATTCCAGCCGAGCTGCCGGCGCTGCCTACTGCGTGGCCGACTCGGACAAGGCCAAGCTGAACCAGTTCAACCAGGACCTGTTTCAGGCTATGCCGCAGACCAGCCTCACCAACGGGGAGATCCTACAGATCGCGAAGCGGTCCATCCCTGACGACCCGGAGATGGATGCGTGCATCACCGGCGGTCGCTACGCCAGCTATGCCGACGTCGTGACCGACCGCGCCAGCCAGGACGGTGTCACCGCTACCCCGTCGGTGTTCGTCGACGGCAAGCAGTTGCAGCTGGACGGACTGTCTCCACAGACCCTTGCCAAGGCCGTTGCCGAGGCACGGGCAGCGCGCTAGCGGCGTAGGCCGACAAGAGGCAGCCCTGGGGCACTAGGATAGGGGGTCAGCCGCAGCGGCTGGCCGGCCGGCATGGCGCAATTGGCAGCGCACCCGACTTGTAATCGGGCGGTTTCGGGTTCGAGTCCCGATGCCGGCTCCGTTGTGGCCGGTGATCGTTGTGGCCTGTGATCAGGTCACCGGTTGCGTCTCCAACTGCTTCAGCGCGTGCCGCACCTGCCGCAGGTGCTGTTCCAGCTGGCCGGAGTCGTACGGCTTGGTAGACATGCTGATGGACCCGGCCACCCGCTGGAGGGACACCATGTCTTGATGTCCCTTGCGCACCTGGGCGTCCACCTTGGGTATGAAGTCCGCCACCTGCGCCAACACCCGGTTGCGGGTGACCAGCATGCGCCAGTTTGCCAGCAGTTGTTGCGCGGTGGTGACCGACTGCGATGCCGAGTTGATCTCAGCCAGCGCATCCGCGGCTCGTGCCGAGTTCTCCTCCAGGCCGAGCACGGTCCCGTCGAGCCCGTCTTCGAGCACCCAGCAGAGGTCGCCGATCGCGTGGACGGCGCCCTCATACCCTGGAGAGCGATCAATCAATTCGGCCACGAAGGTGCCCATCATCGTGGTGTGCAGGCGCGCCAACGCGATGCGGAATCTCAGTTCGGAGGTATTGGCTTGCAGCTCGCCCATGTTGGCCACGAGGTTGTCAAGAGCCGTCGACGATTCCGCAACGGCGGTGGTGATGGCACGGGATGTCGAGACCATGGTCGGCACCGAACCGCCCAAGTGGCCCGTGGCCTCCTCGGCGGCCGACGCGGTGGAGTGCAGGTCCCGCATCGTCTGCTGCGAGCGCGCCGCGGCCACCCCCAACTGGTCGGCTACGGCACCGAGCCGGTCCAACCGGTGCATGAGCTCGTCCAGCGAATCATGGATACCGCGAACGCCGTTGAGCATGCTGGCAAGCGGCCCGGTCGCGCGCGGCCGCGCCGGGAGCCCGGCACTGCGCTTCTCCCGGGCCTGGACTTCGGCCGGTAAGGCCGCCAGGACGAAATCGACGTAGGACGGGTAGCCCGCGGCGGCCAGCAACTCGGTCAACTTGCCCAGCCCGACTCGCGCGTCCTTGTGCTTGTTGCCGCCTGCGACACGTCCGGCGCATTCGTGGCCGCGGGCGGTGCGGTACAAGGAGTACGCGGTCTGCTGCAGGTCGGGGCGGCACGGCTTCATCTGCACCGACAGGAAGCCGTCCCGCAATGGGGCAATGGTCGCGAACACGTGGTACGAGCTACCGTCGGCAGCCAAGTTCTGTACGTAGGCGCAGGTAGGAACACCAGCCAGGCACATGTCCCATACGACGCGGAACGCGCCTCCGGGCATATTGGGGTGCCTGACGATGCTGTGCGGGGCACCGACGAGCTCCTCCTGGGAGAAGTGCGACACGCGCACGAAAACGGGGTTCGCTCGCTTGATGATGCCCGCGCCGTCGGTGGTGGAGAAGCACAGTTCGTCCACCCCGAAAGTGTGTTCGCCCCCAGTAGGTACAACCCTGGTAGCCACCGCACCCCTAACTCTTGTCGACCCCGCCTCCGCTGTCCGTAACCCTACCGGACACGATGAGCTAGAGCATCGGGCGAAGAGACGATATGAAGCGCTCGCTCAACCGCGGCAGCAACCCACGCCGGTCCCACTCTTGCTCGGTCAGTTGGCGGCAGTTGGACAAGTCCATCTCGAAGATCGACTCCATCTGCCCGGCCAGCGACTCGGACACGACCGCCAGGTTGATCTCATAGTTGCCGGTCAGCGACAGCCGATCGATGTTGGCGCTGCCGATCGTGGTCCACTGCCCGTCGATGCACGCTGTCTTTGCGTGAATCATCGCCCCGGAGTACAGCCACAGGGTGATCCCCGCCTCGAGCAGCGTGGCGTAGTAGCCGCGGGCGGCCCAGTCGGCCAAGATGTGATTTGAACGTTCAGGAATAATGACTTTCACATCGACCCCGCGGCGCCGAGCGGCCAGCAACGCGTGCAAAATATCGGTGTCCGGGATGAAATAGCCTTGAGTGATGTAGATGCGTTTCTGGGCCCGGTTGATTGCGTCCATGTACAACGCCCGGACCGGAAACAACAATTGGCCGGGCACATTCCGGTGCGCGCGCACGGAGGCGTCCCAAGTCCGGGATCCCACGTCGTGCAAGACCGGGTGGCGCGAATGCCGATAGGTGTTCCAGAAATCGACGAACGCGTCGGCCAGCTCCCATACGGCCGGGCCCTGGATGCGGGTGTGTGTGTCACGCCAGCCGGTGGCGTACAGCGAGCCCACGTTGAAACCGCCGGCGTAGGCCACCGCGTCGTCGACTACGAGTATCTTGCGGTGATCCCGGCCGGAGCGCCGCAGGCTCAGCCCGGTTCCCCAGCGCCACAACGGAAACCGCAACAGATGCACCCGGGGGTCGATGTCGGCGTAGAAATCGTTGTCCACCACGAAGTTGCCGAACGCGTCGTAGATCACGTAGACCGCCACGCCCCGGTCGGCGGCCCGCGCCAAGGCGTCCCGGAACCGCTGCCCGTACTCGTCGCCCTTCCAGATGAAAGACTCGAAGAACACATGAGAGCGGGCCGCGTGAATGGAGGCTAGCATGTCCTCGTACAGGTCCACCCCGTAGGTGTAGGTGGTAAGCAGGTTCTCATTGACCGTGGTGGTCAGCGGAGCGGCGTGTGGAAACTCGTGGGCCTCGGTGCTGCGCCGCCGGCGTACCGCATCGATTCCCACAATCGTGCCGGCCACCGCCACGTGTGCCGCGATGGTGGTGGTAGCGCCGGCAATCGCCAGCTTCCGGACTGCGTTCAGCGGTGATCGGGACGGGCGGGGCACATCGATACTGTAGCTTTTGCTGTGCGGTATTTCGCTGCCATGCCCGTGGGTCGGCGCAGTAAGGGCTCGGTAAGCTGCCAACGATGGAGCCACCGAATCCGCACTCTGAAGCATGCGTATCAGACCTGTGTGACCGCGCCCTGGCGGTCCTGCGCGCTCACGGCCAGCGGATGACCCCGGCCCGGCGCGCGGTGATCGGGGTGCTGGCGGCAACCACGGATCATCTGGACGCGGAACAAGTGGGGGCGCGGGTGCTCGAACTCGCGCCGAGCGTGCACCGCGCCACTGTGTACCGAACCCTGGAGACCCTGTCCGAGGTCGGTGTAGTCACTCATGTGCACACCGGGCGGGGCGCGACCGCCTACCACCTGGCGGCCGATGTCACCGGCTGGCGACACCTCCATGCCCAGTGCCGGGTCTGCGAACGGATGATAGACCTGCCGGACGACCTGCTGGACGGTGTCGCGGCTCGCCTGGCCGCAGCGGGGTTCACCCTCGAGCCGCATCATGTGGCGCTGTCCGGGGTGTGCCAGCACTGCCGGGGATGCGGGCAAGCACGCCACTGACCCGCCACCCGCCGGGGGCAATCTCCCCGGCGCCCCAGGACGTGCCTAGCCGGGTGCGCCGACCAGCGCCTGCCCGAAGATCTCCCCAGGCGCGACCCCCGGCAGGATCGCGAACACCGCAGAACCGATGGGCGTGGTCCACTTGTTCAGCAGGTCGAGCTCGTCCAGGCGCTTCTGGATCGGTACGAACTGTCGCTCGACGTCAGCCTGGAAGGCGATGAACACCAACCCGGACTCAGACACCTGCTGCGGATCATCGGGACTGACGTCGTAGTTGTACGGGCGGCGCAGGATACGTCCCCCGTCGGTGCCGGTATTGGCCCGCCGCACGTGCGCGAACAGCGGAATCGCCAGCAGCCCGTTGTCATCGGTGGCCTTCAGGTCCGGTGTGGTGTGTACGTCCCCGCCACTGAGCGGAGTCCCGGTGGCCTGGGTACGCCCGATCGTCTGGTCGCGGCCGGGCCGGTCCAGCGCCGCCCAGCTCGCCAGGTTCATCTCGATCCGGCGTACCACCATCGAGGAGCCACCGGCCAGCCAATCCGGCGCCTCCTCCCCGCACCACACAAGCACGTCCCGGTCCGTCTCCGGGGGGTTGCCGACACCGTCGATCTGCCCCATCAGGTTGCGGTTCTTTGCGTCCTCGCCGTGGGTGCGGAACCCGGTCTGCCGCCACCGCGGCACGGCGAAGGGGCCGACGTCGGTGATGATGATCCGGGTCGCGTGCGACAGCGCCATCTGGTCGTTGCAGCCGATCTGAACGACCAGGTCGCCACCGCTCCACTGCGGCTGCAAGGCATCGATAGCGAAGTCCGGCAACGGTTTCAGCCACGCCGGCGCCCGGTCTTGCAGGCCGGCCTTGCGCAGTCCTTCCAAACCGATGCCGACCGTGATGGTGATCCCGTGCGCCGCCTGCACGAGCTCCGGCTCCGGGTCGGCCAGCGACGGCTCGCCCTGGCTCAACCGCCGGGCCGAGTCCGTCCACAGCTGCAGGGTGCGCCGAAGACCCTCGATTCCGGCATCACCGCGCAGATCGAAGGCGATCACACAGATGAACCGGGTGGCCGGGGTGAGGATCCCGGACTGGTGTTTTGCGTAGAACGGGAAGGGCCCTGGGGCGAACCCGTCCGCGTCAGTGGCCGGGGCCTCCTGGTTGCCGTCCCCGCCGGAGCGGGAACAGGACGCGGTCGCGGCAACGGCCGCACCCAGCCCGGCCGCGCCGAACAGGCCGCGCCGGGAAATCCCCGATGCGGCACGTGGCCCGTCCGTGCTGGGTGTGCGGGCCGTGCTCATTGTGTTATCACCTCTCGGTCAGTCGCCTGCCACGTCGAAGAACCGGCTCACGAGTCGTGCCCGGTGTCACCGCTGTCTTCCATGCCGCCGTGGTCCGCTCCGCTTCCGCCGTGGTTCATTCCGGTCTCGCCTCCGCCGTCGGGCTTGTACTCTTCCTCGGCGCCGCTGTAGGGCTTGGCCAGTGCGGTGAACTCGTAGTCTTTGCCGTCCTTGTCGGTCATGGTGACGGTGACCTGGTCCCCTGCCGTGACAGGCTCGGTCATCTTCATGATCATCACGTGGTCACCCCCGGGCTGCAGCACGTGCTCGCCGTTCGCCGGGACCACGAACCCGCCTTCCTTGGGCCGCATGATCATCTTGCCGCCCTGGTCGACCACCTCATGCAGCTCGGTGTGCCCGCTGGCCGAGGTCGTGGCGCTGACGATGGTGATGTCGGCGTCGGACTCGTTCTTGATGATGCCGAAAGCGGCGGTCATCGGTCCCTCGCTGGCCTTGGCCCACGGTTCTTCCACGGTCAGTGCGGTGCTTGCCGACTCGGTGGTGCTTGCGCCGGTGGTCTTGGTGTCTGTGCCGGTACTTGCCTCGTCGCCGCTTCCGCAGCCGGCGAGTGCGAGGGCTGCCGCCGCGCTCAGGGCCAGTGCGCGCCGGCCGATCTTGTAGGTCACGGTGTGTGTCACGAGAATTTCCTGTCTGTCGAAAAGTGTCTGTTCGTCGAAGGTTTGCGTGCCATAGACGTGGGAACGCACACGGCGTCGCCGTGGCGTCCGGCCTGGGACGGGCCCGGGGCGGCGAGGTTCTCAAACGCGGAATCGTCGTGCCCGCACGATCCAGGCAACGGCCGCGAGCACGACGGCCGCCGCACCGGCCAGCAACGGCCACCGGGACGACGACCCGGCCTGGGCCGGCTCGGTGCTCTGGGCGGCCGACTCGGTGCTTTCGGCGGCCGGTTGTGCCGCGCCGGTTTGCGCGGCCGTGCCCACCTGGTAGTCATAGGTGCCGCTGATCGGATGACCGTCCGAAGACACCACTCGCCACCGGACCGTGTACTGCCCGGTGCCAGCCCCGGGCCGCAGCGGTTGGACAACGGTGTCGCCGACCATCTTCGAGTCTGGCTGCACCCAGTCGGTGCCGCTGCTGTCGGTCACCCGAAGTTCCGCGCCGATAGGGATCACCTCCGCCGAGTACCGCAGCCGTACCTCGGTGGGCGCGGACTGTAGGGCGGCTCCTTCGGCCGGGACAGCCTCGACGAGCTGGTCATGAGCGCGCGCCGGCACCGCGGCGGCGAACAAGAGCAGGATGGTAGCGAGAAAAACACGGACAACCACGAAGAGGACCTCGCAACATGAACATATTCCGACGCCGCACCGGCCACGGGGCCGCGCGGTGCCGAGCTGAATAGGTGCATCGGTGGACGCAGTGCCACCGGTGAGCGGCGGTGCCGACTCAGACGCTGCGTGGAGGCCCGCGTGCCGAAGGAGCCCGCACCGGGGCCCCGGTGCATGGAACCGGGCAGTGGGCTAGCACCAGCTGCGGGCCGAAACCGACGACGGGCGGCGTCCCGGTCGTGGACGACAAGGCCACCCGCACGCCGGTCAGCGCCGCGGCGGTCGTGCCGAGCAGGAAGTCTTCACCGCGGCGGACCATCCAGGTGATGAGGACGACGGCGGCCACATGCCAGACGAGCATCGGCCCGGCGGACCACGCCGGTGTTCCACCGGCGTGTGGCACCGAGGTCAGGGCGGCGAGCCCCGCCGCCGGATCATGGTGGTGCAGGTGCCCGGCCGTGGCGTCACCGGAAGAGCCTTTCACCAGAACGCCGCCGCTGGGGAAGATCGTGAAGAGTACGTGGAAAGCGGTCTGCGCCACGGTCGCCAGTACCAGAATCCGGCCCGTACCGAGCCGGCGGCCGGCCAGGCCGGTGGCTACCAGAACCGACGTCACCAATGTCAGCCCGAACGCCAGCACCGATGGGGTAGCCGCGCCGGCGGCGACGTGCGCCGTCAGGCTGGCCGCCGAGGCCAGGGAGCCCGCAACACACCCGCGCAGGAAGCGATCCCGCGCCGCGGACCCTGAACGGTGCTTCATGACCGCATCATACCCACGACCTGAGCGCGCTCACGACCAGTGCCGGTGTCCTTACTCTTGGGTGAGAATCACTCGCACGATGCGGCACCTGTTCGTGTGGCATGTCACAGTAGTGGGGGTCAACATCATGCTGCACAGGTAAGTGGAACTATGTATACGCGGGAGTTGGTGCCGGTCGCACCCCCGGCGGACGCATCGACCAAAGTCATGCAGGTCCTGGCGAACCCGCAGATGCTGCAGGTCGTGGTTCAGCCGCTGATCGATCTCAAGACCGCCCAGGTGGCAGGCTGGGAGGTGCTGACCCGGGCCCACGAAGACTTGGACATCGCTCCCAGCGAGCTGTTCGCCGCGGCTGCGGCGATGGGGGTCGGTGCCGACCTTCACATCATTGCTGTGCAGGCGGCGTTGGAGTTGCGCTCGACGCTACCGGCCGGCAGCTTCCTGACCTTCAACGTGGACCCCCGCGCCGTGGTGAGCGGGCACGTCCAAGCGCTGCTGCGGGAACAGGAAGACCTGTCCGGCTTGATCGTCGAGCTCGTCGAGGCGGCCTGGCCTGTGGACCCTACGGCTCTGCTGGCCTCACTGGTCGACCTGCGCGAGCACGGCGCCCGCATCGCCGTCGACGACGTGGGCGCGGGCTACTCGGGACTGAGCCAGTTGATGGCGGTGCGCCCCGAGCTGATCAAGTTGGATAAATCATTGATCCAGAACCTGCCGAACGATCCGGCGGCGCAAGCGCTGGTCACGGCGGTCAGCCTGCTGTCCGGTACCCTGGACGCCTGGATCGCTGTGGAGGGCATCGAGGACGAGGAGCAGCTGCGTGCGGTCTCCGAGCTCGGCATCCCGCTGGCACAGGGATACATCTTCGGTATGCCGGCTCCGGCGTGGCCGCAGGTGGACACCTCCGCGGTGCGGCGAATTCTGCGGGCCGGGACACACCGGGCCCGGGACGTCGCCGATCTGATGCGTGATGCCGTGCCGGGGGAGTTGATCACCGATGCGCGCGGCCGCCCCGAATCACTGGTCACGTTCAACGGTGCCGGCTCGCTGGAGACTCACCCGTTGATCGCGGTGGCACCCAGCACCACCATCCGGCAAGCCCTGACCCGGGCGCTGCGCCGGGAACCGCACCGCCGGTTCCTGCCGCTGGTGGTGACCTCGCCCCTGGGCAACCCCCTGGGCCTGGTCGATGTGGACGCCATGGCTATGAGTCTGATGAACGAGACCAACCTCGGCAGCGAGCCCGCCTTCAGCTTCGCCCGGTAGCGGCCGGCCCGCTCTCACCGGCCCGCTCTCACCGGTGCAGTCTCCTGTCGCCGGGACCGGTCTGGCCAGGGGTGGGCGATCCGCTGGGGGTGGGCTGCGACGGCGTCGAGCCCGACGGCGTCGGTGGCGGACTCGATTCGGTCGGTGAGCCGCTGGACTCGCTCGGCGTCGGAGTGGGCTGGCTGTCGCGGTCCGGTAGGCATGAAGCCAGCAACAGGAACACCGTGACGGCCAGCAACAGCGCGACCAGCCACCACCACCACGGCACCGCTGTGGTCGAGCCGAACAGCAAAGCGGGGCGGGCCGGGTAGGCGGCCGGTTGACCCTTCCAGTGCGGAACCAGGTGTGGCCCCTTGCGCTCCTCGTCGCTGGGATCGGGCCAAACGGCCGCGAGCATCGGCTGGGCGCCCCGCGGGCCGGCGCCGGCGGGCAGCGCGGCCCACGCCACACCGTCGTGGTCGCCGCTGGCCAGTACGTCCGCTTCTGCCGCCGCAGCCAGGAACGTCTGCCGGGCGAAAGGATCGTTGTTCGGCGCTCCGCTCAGCAACACCAGTTCCACCCGCCTGTCGAAGCCGTCGACGGCGTCCAGGATGACTCCGACGTCGTCGGCGTGCCACAGCCCGCGCACCTGGTAGTCGGCCACCATGCGCGGGACGTCGACCGGGAGAGCGCCGGTGCGCACCGTCAGCGACCGTTCTGCATGCGGGGCAGGTCGAACCAGCGGAGCCGGTCGAACCCCTCGGATACGACCGGGTGACGCTGGGCCACCTCCAGCTGCGTCGGCTCCGGTGGTTGGGACCCGGCGCTGGCGAAGATCTCGGTGGCCTCGCGCAGGTGCCGAGCCAGAATCGATTCCGCCGACCGCGCGACCGGCGGGCGGCGGGCGGTGCCGGTGGCGTAGTTCAGGTCGGTCAGGTGCAGCAGCGTGTCCGGCGGGCTGTCCCGGTGCGTCCACAAACCTGATTCGGGATGGAAATCGTACTGCGGCAAGAGTTTCCAGCCTTCTCTGGCCAGCATCAGTACCGCCTCGATGATGTAGTCGGCCACTGCGTCGGAAATGAAGTAGTTGAACGACAACCGTACCCAACCGGGTTTGATGCCTTCGCAGCCGCGGTTGATCTCTTCCTCGAACGCCATCGACCGGTCTGCGTCGATACCGAGCAGCTCGTGCCCGTACGGGCCGGCGCACGAACACCCGCCGCGGGCCTGGATGCCGAACACGTCGTTGAGCAAGGCCACGACGAAGTTGTGGTGCAGGTAGCGGCCGGTGGGGCTGCGCAGGACGAAAGAGACGATGGACAGGCGGGTCGCGTCCAGGTTGCCCAGGATCTCCACCGCCGGCTCGTCCTTCCACGCTCGCACCGCCCGGGCCAGCAGCCGGGCTTCGCTGGCAGCGATCCGCGGCACCCCGACCGCGTCCTTCAGCTGGAACACGAGCCCGGCCCGGATCGATTCGACGATGGCCGGGGTGCCACCCTCCTCGCGATGTGCCGCGTCGTCGATGTAGTCGTGCCGGTCGGCGTTGACGTAGCTGACCGTACCGCCGCCGGGCACGTCCGGAACCCGGTTGCGCAGCAGGTCTTTGCGGACCACCAGCACCCCCGGCGTACCCGGCCCTCCCACGAACTTGTGCGGGGAGATGAATACCGCGTCCTTGGCGGTGTCCGGCCGTCCCGGTAGGCCGCCGACCCGGATGTCAACGTACGGGGCGGCGGCCGCGTAGTCCCACAAGGCCAGGGCCGCGTGCTCGTGCAGGACCGCGGTCACCGTGTCCGTGTCGGTGACGATGCCGGTGACATTGCTTGCGGCGGAGAAGGAACCGATGCGCAGCGGCCGGTCCGCGTGCGCGCGCAGCATCTCGACGAGCTGGTCGACGTCGACGTGCCCGTCGGCATCGGCACGGATGACGACGACGTCGGCCAGCGACTCACGCCAGACCAGGTCGTTGGAGTGGTGTTCGTACGGCCCGATGAAGACCACCGGCCGCTGCTGCGCCGGGATGTGGTCGCCGATCCGGTAGGAGTCCTCCAGCATCGACGGGACGCGTAGCCCCAGGATGCCGGCCAGCTTGTCGATCGCGGCCGTGCACCCGGAACCGGTGAAGATCACCGCGTGCTCCTCGCCGGCTCCCACACTGCGGGCGATGAGTTCCCGTGCCTCCTCCCGCAGCCGGGTGGTCTGCCTGCCGGTGCCGCTGGACTCGGTGTGCGTGTTGGCGTACCGGGGAAGGACCTGCTCGCGGATGGCGTCCTCGATGAAGGTGAGCGAACGTCCCGACGCGGTGTAGTCGGCGTAGGTGATCCGCCGCGGCCCGAACGGCCCGTCTTGCAGGACGTCCTCGCCGATGACTGACTCGCGGATGCGAGCGAGCAGGTCATGGGTCACCGGACCAGGGTAACCAGGCGTGATCCGGGGTGCCGGTCAGTGTGCGAGCGCCTCGTCGAAGGCCTGCCGGATGGACTCCGAGAACAGCACGTGCCGGACCAGGTCGATGGGCGAATCCGGGAAGGATCGCTGGTGCTCGCGGACGGCCGCCACCGCCTGCTCGGCCACGTCGCGCGCATCCCAGCCGTACACCCCGGCACTGATGGCCGGGAAAGCCACCGAGGCCGCGCCGAGTTCCTCGGCGACGGCGAGGCTGCGGGCGTAAGCCGAGCGCAGCAATGCCGGATCGGTCTGGCCCGCGTGCCGGTTGGGTCCCACGGTGTGAATCACCCATCGGCACGGCAACCGCCCGGCCTCGGTGGCTACCGCCTGCCCGGTGGGCAATCCGTCGCGGTACTGCCCGGCCCGCAACGCCCGGCACTGCTGCAGGAGTTCCGGTCCGGCCGCGGCGTGGATAGCCCCGTCCACCCCGCCGCCGCCCAGCAACCACGAGTTGGCAGCATTGACGATGGCATCGACGGATTGGGCGGTGATGTCCCCGAGGCTGGTCTCGACCCGCATGTCGCTCATCGTTGCAGGCTCGTGACGGCGGCCGCCACCGGGTGGCAAGCCGGGCAACGGGTGCGGGTGGGCAGGTGAGGTGCGCGGCGGACACGACGCGGGTTGATCCACAGTGGTGAAATGGACGACGTGAGTATTCCGGAGGACTCCGCGCCGGTCAGCCGCCAGGTGCCGGCCAGCACCGATCCGAGTGTGCCGGAGCGGGGTCAGCACCTCGGCGCCGGCACCGTGCCGGAGGAACCCGGTCGGCCCGGTGCGCCGCGTGAGTATCCCGAAGCGTCCGGTCACCCTGATGAGCTCGCCCCTCCCGACCCGGACCTAGCCCGGGACGACGTCAGCGCACTACGTGCGGCTGGCCAGCAGGTGCGGACCGTCGTCGTCGGTCAGGAAGCGATGGTCGACCGGCTGCTCATCGCCACGCTGGCCCGCGGTCACTGTCTGCTGGAAGGCGTGCCCGGGGTGGCCAAGACGCTTGCAGTACGCACGTTCGCGGTGGTGCTCGGCGGGTCGTTCGCCCGGCTGCAGTTCACCCCGGACCTGGTGCCCTCGGACATCATCGGCACTCGCATCTACAAGCCCAGCACCGAGAGCTTCGACGTCGAACTCGGGCCGGTGTTCGTGAACTTCGTGCTGGCCGACGAGGTCAACCGGGCGCCCGCCAAAGTGCAGGCCGCGATGCTGGAGTTGATGGCGGAGCATCAGGTGTCCCTGGGCGGGGTCTCCTACCAGTTGCCCGATCCGTTCACGGTCATCGCCACCCAGAACCCGCTGGAATCCGAAGGCGTCTACCCGTTGCCGGAGGCTCAGCGGGACCGGTTCCTGCTCAAGGTGGACGTACCGCTGCCGCGGGCGCACGAGGAAGCGGAGATCCTCCGGCGGATGAGCGTGCGTCCGCCGATTCCCGAACCGGTCCTGGACCCCGAGCGGGTGGTCCGGCTGCAGCGGGCCGCGGACGAGGTGTACGTCCATCCGCTGATCACCGACTACGCGGTGCGACTGGTGATGGCGACCAGGTCCCCGCAGGAGTACGGCCTGCCCGGCCTGGCGCCCATCATTTCCGGGGGTGCCTCGCCCCGGGCCACGCTCGGGCTGGTGGCCGCGGCCAGGGCGATGGCTCTGATCCAGGGCCGCGACCACGTGTTGCCCGAAGATCTGCAGGTGCTGGCCGTCGACGTCATCGCCCACCGGCTGCTGCTGGGCTTCGACGCGGTGGCGGATGGGATCAACGCCCGTGACATCGTCGGCGAGGTCGTCCACACCGTCCCACCTCCGCGGCCCAGCTGATGAGCGTTCCCGGCTACCTGGCCCCGCAGGCCCCACCCGGGCGGTTGCTGGCCGACCTGGCCCCGGAAGAGGCGTTGGCCAGGTTGCGGTTGACCATCGTGCGACGCCTGGACGGGTACCTGCGGGGCGAACACGCGGGCCTGGTGCCCGGACCGGGTACGGAGCTGGGTGAGGCCAGGGTTTACCGGGCCGGTGAGGACGACGTTCGGCATATCGATTGGGCGGTGACAGCCCGCACGACGACCCCGCACGTCCGGGATTTGATCGCCGACCGGGAGTTGGAGACCTACGCGCTGATCGACCTGACCGCGTCGATGTATTTCGGCACCGCGGTGCAGCCCGGGTGGAGCCCGGACTCCGAGCAGCTACCACGGGCGTGGGACAAGCGGGATCTGGCGGTGGCGGCGGTGGCCACCATCGGCACGTTGACCGGTCGGCAGGGTGACCGGTTCGGCGGCTACGTGCTGACCGCCGACGGGTTGCGCCGGCATCCGGCGGCCGCTGGCCGATCGGCGTTGTACAGCATGGTTCGTTCGTTGTTGCGCGACGAAGCGGAGGCCGGCGAGTCCGCTGCGGAGGGCATGGGCGGTGCACGGCACACGGCGATTCTCCGTCACAGCGGGCCGGCGACGAGCCTCGCCCAGGCCATCGATCGCATTGCGCGCGCGCATCCACGGCGGGGGCTGCGGGTGGTGGTTTCCGACTTCCTGGAGCCGGAGGAATCGGGCGGCGGCGAGCCGGCGTGGACGGGGCCCATGCGCTCGCTGGCGCAACGCCACCAGGTGCTCGCGGTGCAGGTGGTGGATCCACTGGAGCTGGATCTGCCCGATGCCGGAGTGCTGGACCTGATGGACCCGGAGTCCGGCGACGTCATCGAGGTGGATACCAGCGACCCGGACGTGCGGTCCCTGTTCGCCGCCCAGTCCGGGCTGAACCAGGACCGGGTCGCCTCCT
Source organism: Micrococcales bacterium (assembly GCA_002748415.1). Taxonomy (GTDB): domain Bacteria; phylum Actinomycetota; class Actinomycetes; order Actinomycetales; family CAWJMD01. Next base: position 22,935 of record PDSI01000115.1, read on the forward strand.
CGCTGCGGCATGCCGGGTGTGCGCACCTGGTGCTCAGCACCGACTCCGATTGGGTCCGTGACGTGGCCAGGTTCGTCTTGGCCCATCGGCGGATCGCCCGCCGGCTGCACGGGACGACGGGGGCCAGACGGTGATTCCCGATACCTTCCTCGCGCCCATCCGGTTGTGGATCCTCGTGGTGGTTCCCGTGCTGGTGGCGGCCTACGGGTGGCAGCAGCGGCGCCGCCAGTTGCGGGCGGTGCGATTCTCCGCCGTCCCCCGGCTCGGTGGGCTTGCCGTGCGGCGGCCGGGCTGGCGCCGGCACGTGGTGGCGGCCGGGCTGGTGTTGGCCCTGGTGCCGCTCATCGTGGCGTTCGCCCGGCCGGCGGCGATCGTGCCGGTACCCAAGGAGCGGGCCACCGTGGTGCTGGCCGTGGACGTGTCTTTGTCGATGAACGCCACCGACGTCAGCCCCACTCGGCTGGCTGCGGCCCAGCAGGCCGCCGAGACGTTCCTGAACGAGGTGCCGCCGAAGATGAACGTCGGGGTGGTCAGCTTCGCCCAGGGGGCGAATCTGCTGGTCCCGCCCACTACCGACCGCACCCCGGCGATTCGCAGCATCCAGACACTGCAGCTGGCCCCGTTCACCGCAATCGGCGAGGCGATCTACGTCAGCATCGACGCGCTGCAGAAAGCGCCGCGCGATCCTGGCGACCCGGAGGCGTTGCCGCCGTCGGCGGTCATCCTGCTGTCCGACGGCAGCAGCACGGCCGGGCGGGACCAGAACCTTGCCGCCGAGCAAGCCGGCGAACTGGGGATCCCGGTGCACACCGTGGCGTTCGGGACCGTGGGGTCCACTTTGGAGGTCGACGGCGTGATCACGGACGTGTCGGTCGAGCGGGAGGCGTTGGAGGAGATTGCCGAACTCAGCGGTGGCCGCGCCTACCAGGCCGACTCGGTGGACAGCCTGGAGGAGGTCTACTCCGACATCGGCTCCGACGTCGGATACGAGGATGAGGAAACGGAGATCAGCGCCCGATGGGCCGGAATGGGACTGATGCTGCTGCTGCTGACCAGCATCGGGTCGGTGACGTGGTTCGGGCGGCTGCCGTGAGCGGCGAGGACCACAAGCCCGCCGGCGAGCACCCGGATACCGGGGCACCGGCCGACCACCAGAAAACCGGCGAACCTGCTGCCCTGCGGGCGGGCCGGCCGCGGGCGGGTACCCCGCCGCTGATCCCGGCCAGGGCCGCGGAGGACTCCGACACCGGCTGGGGCCGGGACGAGCGTGAGCACACCGACGAGTGGTACGAGAGCGAGCGCCCGCCTCATTGGTGAGGCGGGCGCTGCGATGGGCTCGTCGGCCCAGTGGACCGGTGTGACCGGTGGCGGCCGGGGTTTGTGGCCGCCGGCTGGGTTCAGGCGCGGGTTTTCAGCAGGTCGCGGATCTCGGTCAGTACGGCGACCTCGTCGACCGCATCCTCTTCCTCGTCCTTGGCGCCGCGCATCTCGTTGAACTTGTTCATCGGGGCCACCAGCACGAAGTAGATCACCGCGGCGGTGATCAGGAACTGGATGAGCGCCCCGATCAGTGAGCCGAAGTCGACCAGGGTGGCCTCGTTGGCCTCTCTCAGCTGAATGCCCCAGCCACCGGTGTCGGCGCCGCCGACGGCGGCGAGAATCGGATTGATGATGTGCGCAGTGAACGCGTCGATGAGGGCGGTGAACGCGGTGGCGATAGCAACGCCGACCGCGAGGTCCATGACGTTGCCGCGCATCACGAAGTCTTTGAAGCCCTTGAGCATGATTGAACTCCCTGGTGGTCGGGGAAGCGGCAGCGCCTTTGGGCGACACTGCCGAGGCGGTATTGCCGCGCCGACCCAGCAGCTTAAGGCAAGACAGCGAGATAGAGCGAATCGACACGCGCGGCTTGTGTTATTGCGGTGACAGAACCACGGGGAACGGCAAGCACAACGCTGCGTTGCTCCGGCGGTATGCGGTCCCACGCCGCGGTTCCTGCAGTTTCCGGGGGTACCAGCACGATCGCCGGAACAGTCTGCGGTTCAGTAGGTCCGGCAGCGTTCGCGAACGCGCTGCCTTCGTTCGCCGTCACGCTGGCGGCACCGGTGCCGGAACCGTGCGTGAGATCAATAGCGTGCCTGGTCTGCGCGGCCGGAGGCGGGAGGATCGCCAGGACCGCTGTTCCAGTATTCAACAACTCCGCAGGCGTGTTCCCCGAAACGGGCACCGGGAGAGCAATGTGCCCGGGTGGCAGCGCTTTCTCTTTCGTCAGTGCATTGTTGACGGTCCGTGGCGGGGTGAAGGGCTCGCCGCGTAAGACCGGTACCGACGTCCGTTTTCCGACGAGATCATCGAACGCCAGCGTGTCCGGCACGACAGCGGTCGCCGGAAAGCGGTGCTCGGTCAGATCGGCCGTGGTCACGAGGTGTCCGGCGGCCAGGTCCCGCGCCGCGACCACGACGGCCCGTTCATGCCGGGACCCTGTGACGGCGCTGGCCAGCATGGCCCCGGCCAGCCCCACCAGTAATGCCGCCACAATCCGGCCGTACCGGTAGCGCCATCGGTCGAGCGCCGTCCGCACCGGGCCCGCTCGCAGCGGGCCCAGACGCGCTGGTGGGTCGCTGTCCGGCTCCCCTGCCGCGGGGGCAGTGGGCCTGCGGGTCAGGCGGTGCAGGATGCTCACGGGCCGAGGCTAGGCGGCACCTTGTACGGTCGGCTCGCGTTCGAGCCCGGTTGTGGATAGCGAGGGCGCTAATCGGACTGTGCGCAACCGTCGTGCGGCCGTCGCTCGCCCGCGCCGGCCGGTCTGGCATGCCGGTCTCAGGCCGATCGAGCCGCGGCAGACCCCGAGGATCCGGAGGACCCGGTTGAATTGCCGGTCGAGGCCGACGAGCCGCCGGCACCCGGCGAATCCGCCGAGCGGCTGGACCCGGTGCCGGCCGCTCGGCTGGAGCCTGAGCCGGCAGAGTCCTTCGACCCCCCGGGTTTGCCGGCGCCGGAGGAGCCGCTGCCGTTCGCGGAATCGGTGGAGGGCTGGGAGCCGTTGGACGATGTCCTGGCCATGGAGTCGCGGGAGTCGGTGCGGTAGAAACCGGACCCCTTGAACACGATACCGACGCTGTTGAAGACCTTGCGTAGCGCGCCTTCGCACTGCGGGCAGATCTCCAGCGCGGGATCACTGAACGCCTGGCGTTCCTCGAACTGGTGCCCGCATGCGGTGCAGGCGTAGACGTAGACGGGCACGGATCCTCCGGAGGTGTGAACGCCGGCGACGGCCCCGCCGCTGGCACTCGGGTGTGTCGAGTGCTAATTCTATCGCGTTCCGGCGTCTCCCGCTGCTGGCGCCGACAACCCCCTCGCCGCTGCCCGGTCAGGGCGCCCCGCGTGCCGATGCGCGAGCCCGCCCGTCGGTGGTTACTCTTCTGGAGTGCAGCCCGGCCCTCGCCTGAAGAGATTCTTCGTCGTCCTCGTGGGTCTGATCACCGCCACCGCCGTTGTGGCCGGGATGGCATCGGCACTCACCATCCGCCGTGCGCTGCCGGACTATTCGGGCACGGTGCCGGTGCCGGGCCTGACCAGTTCGGTCAAGGTCCAGCGTGACGAACTCGGCGTTCCGCACGTCTTCGCCGACAATGCCGCCGACCTCTTCTTCGCCCAGGGCTACGTGCAGGCCCAAGACCGGTTCTTCCAGATGGACTACCGCAGGCACCTGACGGCGGGACGCCTGTCCGAACTGGTCGGAGCCGACGAGGAAGCACTGGCCAGCGACATCGCGGTGCGCACCATGGGCTGGCGCCGGGTGGCCGAGGAAGAACTACAGACCCTCTCGCCGCAGAGCCGCCAGTACCTGCAGTCCTATGCGGACGGGGTGAACGCCTACATCGGTGACCGTTCCCCGAGCGAACTGTCGGCCTCCTACGTGGCGCTGGAACTGCGGGTGGATCTGCCCCGCATCGAACCGTGGTCCCCCGTGGACTCGCTGGCCTGGCTGAAGGCAGTGGCATGGGAACTACGGGGCGGCTACACCGCCGAACTCGGCCGTGGTCTGGCCTACGGAGCCGTGAACGGGCAGATCAACTTGGTCAACACGCTGTTCCCCAGCTACCCCTACGACCAGCATTCCCCGGTGCTACGATCCGCCGCCCACTCGGGGACCGCGGCAGGAGTGGCCGCAGAGGCCACCGCGGCGTTGGCCGAGCCGGCCGCGCAGAACGCGTTGGACCGGGCCGGGACGGCGTTGTCTGCGATCCCGGGCAGCCAGGGCGTCGGCGCGGGCGTGGGTTCCAACGCTGTGGTCGTCTCCGGTCAGCACACCGAGTCAGGCCTACCGCTGCTGGCCAACGACCCGCATCTGCGTTCCGGGGTGCCCGGTTTGTGGACCCAGGTCGGCCTGCACTGCCGCGAAGTGGATGACGACTGTCCGTTCGACGTCTCCGGGTTCACCTTCGCCGGCTACCCCGGCGTGGTGATCGGACAGAACAGTTCGATCGCATGGGGCTTCGCCCACCTGTCGGCGGATGTGACCGACCTGTTCCTGGAGCAGGTCGACGGGCAGAACCGTGTCCGCCGCGGAGCCGGGTTCGAGCCGCTGTCCATTCGTGCGGAAACCATCAAGGTCACCGGTGGTGAGGACGTCAGCCTCACCGTTCGGGCGTCCAGGCACGGGCCGCTGATCTCCGACCACGACGGCGTCGTCGCCAGCCTCGGCGGTTCAGCACCGGTGCCCAACAATTCCCCCGCCCGCGGAAGCGGGTACGAGGTAGCGCTCGCCTGGACCGCGCTGGAGCCCTCCCGTACCGCCGATGCGCTGTTCCAGGTGAACGCCGCCCAGACCTTCACCGAGTTCCGGGACGCCGCCCGGCTGTTCGACGTGCCCGCCCAGAACATGCTGTACGCGGACCGGGAGGGGGTCATCGGCTATCAGGCGCCGGGCCGGATCCCGATGCGCGCCACCGGCGCCGGGCTGGGCCAGGCCGACGGCAGCTGGCCGCGGCCGGGCTGGGATCCCGCCTGGGACTGGACCGGCTATGTCGCCTTCGAACGTATGCCGTACGCGCTCAACCCGCCGGAGGGTTTCGTCGTCGCGGCGAACCAACCCGTCACCCCCGCCTTGCAGGGCCCGCAACTGGGCCGTGATTTCGACTACGGCTACCGGGCCGAACGGCTACGCACGATGCTGACCGAGCAGATCAATGGGCAGGACAAGATCAGCGTCCAGGATTTGCAGCGGATGCAGGTGGACACCCTCAGCCCGTCCGTCGGCTTCCTGTTGCCCTACCTGCAGAAGGCGCCGTTGCCTACATCCAGCCTCACCGGCCGCAATACCGCGGCGGTCAACGAGGACTTCATCCGGGAGGGCTTGGAGCTGCTGGAGAACTGGGACTACCGCCAGGACGCCGACTCACCGGCGGCCGCGTACTACAACGCGGTGTGGAGCAACCTGATGCGGCTGACGTTCTCCGACCAGCTGCCCGCCTCCGTCCCGCCCACCGGCAACGACCAGTGGGTCGAGGTGGTGCGCCGGTTGCTGGCCGATGAGAACAATCCGTTGTGGGACGACGCGCGCACCGCCACCGTGGTGGAGACTCGCGACCTGATCCTGGGGGAGGCGCTGTACCTGGCTCGCCTGGAGCTGACCGCCACCCTGGGCAAGGACCCGCAGAGCTGGAGCTGGGGCAAGCTGCACCGGCTGCGGCTGCAGGCTCCTGCCGTGGGTGAGGGCGGCAGTCCCGGATTGGTCGAGGACCTGGTCAATATCGGCCCGGTCGCGGTCGACGGTGGTTCGGCGGCGGTCGACGCCACCTCCTGGTCGGCGGCGGCCGCGCAGGACTACGAGGTCATCTCCGTCCCATCGGCACGGCTGGTGGTGGACCTGGCTGATGCGGACGGGTCGACGTGGGTCAATCTGACCGGTGTCAGCGGACACCCGTGGAGCGGGCACTACGACGACCAGTTCGATGCGTGGCGCCGCGGCGAGCAGTACAGCTGGCCGTTCACCGCCCAAGTGGTCGACGCGGCAGCCGAGGACACCCTCACCCTGAAACCAGGCGGCGAATAGCCGGCCGCGCCCCTGCTCGACCGGTGGCCGGGCCCCTGCTCAACCGGTGGCCGGCCGGTACCCGCTGGGGGTGAGGATCCCGTCCATCCGCACGTCGTGCGCGGCCACCGGAACGTCGTCCAGCACTTCGTCATCGTGGACCACCGCTACCAGTAGGGGGCGGGGGGAGCTGGGTAGGGATCCCAGCACCCGGTCGTAGAAGCCGCCGCCCTGACCCAAGCGGCCACCTCGACGGTCCACCGCGGTCGTCGGCACCAGCAGCACCTGGGCTCGGTTCGCGGGCAACGGCGGCCCGGTCGGCTCTATCAGCTGTTGACCGCTGGGCGTGCGAGTGCCGCGGGCGACGTTCCATCGGCCGTGTGGGCCGCGGTTCGCGGCGGCGAACTGCATCCGGGCCGTGCTGAACCGCGCTTCGGCCGGCGCCATCGAGTCGGTCTTGAGCCGGGGCAGCAGCACCGTGCCGCCCGCATCGGCCAGGAGGTCGTGGATCCCGGCACAATCCGGTTCGCCCGGCAACGCCAGGTAGCTGCCGACGCAGTCGGCCACGCTCCAGCGCGGGATGGTGGAAGCCTGGAAGGCCAGCGAGGCAGCGACGGCGGCCCGCTCAGCCGGCGTCCGGGCCGCCCGGGCAGCCCGGACGCGGGCACGAAGGTTGCGTTTGGCCGACTCGCCGGTTCGGCCTTCGGGCGCGTGCTTCACCCGGCCAGCCTGCCCGATACTCCGCCGGCGTGCTAGAACCCGATGAGCACGCCAACCGGTATACCTACCTGGACGACAACGGCCACGGGAGCACTCGTTGCGGCAAGCGGCCATAATGCCCTGGTGGGCACCCGCGTTGATCATGAGTCGACCGTCAACCGTGCGCGGGTCGTCGTCGCCTGCACCAAGGCGGCTGCTGGACAGTACGAGGGCAGGGCCTGGCCGGGCGGCATCGCGCCGCCCCCGATGCAGCGGCTACGTGGTGGCGAGCACGGAGCAGGGCCATGAGGTGGCCGGTCACGTTGGCCGAAGGCCCGGTGCAGTTGCGACCGTTGCGGCGCCGGGACGGCCGGACCTGGGTGCGGCTGCGGACGGAGAACCGGGACTGGCTGGCCCAATGGGAAGCGACCAGCCCGCACGGTCTCTTACAGCCGCAGTCGTTCGGCTCGTTGGTGCGCCATCACGCCCAGCAGGCCCGCAACGGTATCGCGTTGCCGCTGGCGATCATCCTGGACGACGAGTTGGTGGGCCATGTAACGCTCGGCCCGATCACCTGGGGCTCGCTGCGATCCGGGGCCATCGGCTACTGGGTGTCCGAACATGTGGCCGGTCAAGGGGTGACTCCGACCGCGGTCGCACTGGTGACCGATCATGCTTTCCTGGAATGCGGCCTGCACCGGGTGGAGATCAACATCCGCCCGGAGAACACGGCGAGCCTGCGGGTAGTGCAGAAGCTGGGCTTTCGCGACGAGGGAGTCCGGGAACGCTTCCTGCACATCGACGGCGGCTGGCGCGACCACCGGACCTTCGCGTTGACGACCGAAGACGTTCCCAACGGGATCATGCCGGCCTGGCGGGATCGGCTGTGGCGCAGCGGGGACCGGCTGGCGCCCTGAGTGCTCGCGGTGACTGGACCGGTGGGCGGAAAATGCCTCATGGGTGACACACCGTGAAAGTCCAGCTATTTCATGCTGCCCGACCGTAGGGTTTCTCCCGTGGGCAGCAGCATTATCTTCCTCATCGTTGTCGCCATCTGGGCTGCTTTCCTGCTTCCCGATCTTCAGCTGCGACGACATCAGTTGTCTCAGACCAGAGCTGCTGCCACGTTCACCGGCGCGGCGCGACTTCTGCGCCGTAGCAACGACTCTGTGGACCATCCCCACGACTGGCCCGATGGTGAGTTCGACGTGGACCCCCGGCAGGGCCCGGTAAGGGGCGATGGGTCCCGGCCAGGTGGCGGAACGTCCAGCAGCGACGAGCGCCCCGCTTCGGCGCCCCGGGGCATCCGGGGCCGAGAACCGTTCCCGGTCTCCCGCGACGGCAGACCCGCCCCGCCTGTCGCCGCCCGCCCGGTGAAAGCCCAGCCGACGGTGGTGACGCGCGCCGGGCGATCTGCGCTCCTGGGGCTGCTGTTCGCCTCGTTGATCTCGGTGCCGGCGAGCGCGGTGGCCGCCGGTCTTGGCTACCTGGCATGGTGGCCGGTCGCCGTTGCCGGCATCGCGTTCCTCGTCGTCGTGATCGGACTGCGGCTGCGGGCGCGGTGGATGCGCCGGCGGTCGAACCGGCAGGCCCGCCGGTTCCCCTCCGGTGGCAGGCATCTGGCCGCCGAACGACGCAGTCGCTGGTCGCTGTCGCCCCGGCATCGTGGTGTGGGGACAGCCCGGGCCGACGTGGCGCCTCAGCCGGCCGGCCCGGTGCGGGATCGGCGGATTCCGGCCGGGGAACCCGAGATCGGTCAGGCGGTCACCTCGGCCGCTGGTGGTGTTGAGGTTGTTGCGGCCACCGGCGAAACGGTGATCGACCTGCGCGGTCACGACGAGACCACAGCGGGACAGTCCGTTGCTGACAAAGCGGACCGAGTCTTCGACCTGCGCGATCCGGTGGCTGCCGAACACCCCACCCGTGAGGCCCCGCGGCCGTCGCCGGCAACCATCGAGACGGTCGCACCGGTGCAGCCCGCACCGTGGACCCCGCAACCGGTTCCGGAGCCCTCGTACCGGCGCAAGCCGTCGTTGCCGGAGCCGTCGCAACCGCAACCGCTGCTGGACGCCAGGAGCGCCGCTCAGGTGCCGGCGCTGGGTGCCGAACCGCAGCACGACCCGTTCGCGGACCTGTTGAGCGAGGGGGAGGACGATCCTCAGTCTCAGACCGGTTGAGCCGAGCCCGTATCGTGGCGGCGGGTCCGCAGCGATACGCTCAGCGGCATGAGGGGACCACATTGGGCACGGCACGCGATGTTCTGGCATGTGTATCCGCTGGGTTTTTCCGGTGCGCCGATGGACGGTCAGCCGGCCGACCCGCAACCTCGGCTGCGGCGGCTGTTGGATTGGCTGGACTACGCCGTGGAATTGGGCGTCTCCGGGTTGCTGTTGGGCCCGGTCTTCGCTTCCAGCACACACGGGTACGACACCGTGGACCACTTCGCGGTCGATCCTCGGTTGGGCACCGATCAGGATTTCGACGACTTGGTCGCGGCATGCCACGACAAGGGCTTCACGGTGGTGCTGGACGGGGTGTTCAGCCACGTCGGGCGCGAGCATCCAGCTTTCCGGCAGGTGCTGGCCGACGGGCCGGATGCCGACCTGGCGAGCTTGTTCGACATCGACTGGACCTCCGAGGGCGGACCGTACCCGCAGTTCTTCGAGGGTCACGAGACGCTGGTTCGGCTGAACCATTCCGGCACGCAGTCGGTGGACTACGTGGTCGAGGTGATGACGCACTGGCTCCAACGCGGCGCCAACGGCTGGCGGCTGGACGCCGCGTACTCTGTGCCGCCGCCGTTCTGGGCCAAGGTGTTACCGCAGGTGCGAGCGGTGAACCCGGATGCGTGGATCCTGGGCGAGGTCATTCACGGCGACTACCCACGCATCGTGACCGAGTCGGGGATGGACAGCCTCACCCAGTACGAACTGTGGAAGGCGATCTGGTCCAGTCTGAAGGACGAGAATTTCTACGAGCTGGATCACGCGCTGGACCGGCACAACGACTTCCTCAGCACGTTCACGCCGAACACGTTCATCGGTAACCACGACGTGACCAGGATCGCCTCCCGGCTGGGCACCCACGCTGCCACACTGGCGCTGTCCGTCCTGATGACGGTCGGCGGTATCCCGTCGATCTACTACGGCGACGAACGAGGTATGACGGGGGAGAAGGAGGAGCGTCCCGGCGGCGACGACGCGGTGCGCCCCCAGTTCCCGGCCACCGGGGCCGAGGCGGCGAAGATCGGCGGTGAGCAGGGGCAGCGGGTGTACCGGGAGTACCAGGAGCTCATCGGACTGCGCCGCCGCAACGACTGGCTGGTGACTGCCCGAACCGAGGCACTGTCCGTGCAGAACACCCACTACCGGTACCGGGTCAGGTCCGAGAGCGGCCGGCAATACCTGGAGGTGGAGCTCGACCTCGGAAACGGTGGTTCCGTGCGGATTTTCGATGCGGAGGGCAACGTGTTGTGGTCGCACGGATGAATCGACGGATTGGTTCAGGCACCGACCTTGCGCAGGGGTCCTGACGCGGGAGGTGCCACTGGTAGCAGGCCAGACCGTGTTCGAAGAATCCGAGCCACGTTCGCCTTTTCTCGGGTGGTGGTCGTCCTGGGTGGCAGGGTCGAGCCTGTCCGAGTTGTCTGCTGTGGTGCGCATCGTCGGGTGGGGAGAGAAGCGCCGAAAGCGGTCATCCTGGACCCTATGGCGCTGTTGGGGTACGTCGGGTAGCGGCGCGCCGGCGCCATACGTCCCCTAACGGCGCCATAGGGGTCGATATGGGTGGTGTGGGCGGGGGTGGCCGCAGTATTGATTGAGCCGAGCGGACAACACAACTGGCGGCGAGGGAAGGGTCGCCGCTTCGGATGTACGTAGTAGGGCGGTACTTCGAGGCTGGGGGCGCGGACAGACCGCCGCCGACCCCGTACCTGACGACGTCCGCGACATCCTGACCGCCACCGGCGCAGCTCGGCCTACAGGCCAGAACAGCACGAGTCAGGCCAGACCAGGAAGCCCCTATGTCCACCCGACAGGCAACGGTCCAGCCACCGTCCGTTCGGCGGGTAGCAGACCGAAGGCCCGCCTGGTCAGGTCGGCAAGGGCGGTCTCGATTCCGGCGAAGTGCTCGGGACCGAACCGGCGGGCCAGCCCCGCCGCGGTCGTGGACGCCAGCCCCGGCACCGCCGACAACTCGACGGCGGCGACATCCGCACGCTGACGGTCCAAGCCCACCAGCGCATCCGCGCCCAACAGCTGCGACTGCGCCAACGCGACCAGCACCTCACCCGCCGTGGCGCCCCGCTCCCGCTGCTTGATCGACCCGACACCACGGTCGAACCTGCCCACCACATCCAGCCGGTCGACCAGTTCCGCGACCGCGGCCACCCCCGAGGACCCGGTCAACGACCGGTCCGCCGCGCCCACCCGCACGCGCGTCCGCACCCGGCCACGACCCCGTACGCTGTTCACCGACAAGGTGCCCTCCTCACTGGATCATCTACGGCTTTCACAACCACGATTATCCAAGCAGGACAGGCACCTTCGTCACCTCACACACCGACCGCCCCCACCACTCTCGCGGATCCGGGGCTGAGCCGACTGGTGGAGTTCCCCGGCGCGCGCCGCGTCCTCGTTGTGGGTCCTCGACGAGTAGTGCCCACAATGACGAGTAGTGCCCACAATGCGGAGTTCCCCGGCGCGAATGACCTGATAACGAGGTACTGGGCGGCTACTCGCACCTCACCACCATGGTCACGCCATGCGCCCCGGCTTCGGCCGATGATCTCTTTGGTGGAGCTGAGGGGACTCGAACCCCCGACCCCCTCGTTGCGAACGAGGTGCGCTACCAGCTGCGCTACAGCCCCAGAAAGGCAACGTCGAGTGTAGCACCGGCAGGTACCTGATTCGGGCGTCCTGCCGGGTCTGGGTGAGGGTGACCGTACGTCGTGACGCGCCGTACGCCGGAGCGCTGCGCGACAGTTCAGTAACGTTACGTGCATTCCCATGTGGCGATACGCCCGCAAAACAGCCTATGCGGTCACGTTGCTGGGATATGGAGGTCGTCAGGGCTAGGCTTGGTCGCGTGCAGAGGCGCCCCGGATCTTTTCGGGGCATGTTCTTTTTTCGGCGGAGGCGTCAACGATGCGAACCCGGACGATCACCGGCGTGCTGGTCGGCAGCTGTGCTGTCGCGCTGAGCGCGTCCGTGGCTGCCGCTGCCGAGACCCCGGCCACCGTCTCGGTCTTCGGTGGGCTGCCCGACATCGTCAGCGATGTCTACGTCGGCGAGCAGCAAGTGGTCTCCGAACTCGCCCCGGGTGAGGTGTCGCCGCCCATCGCGCTGAAGCCGGGTGAGCACATCGTGACCGTCGTGCCGACCGGGTCTTCGCGGCAGAATGCCGCGGACCGGGCCACCCAGACCATCAGCGTCCAGGCGGGGACGTCCACCACCGTGTCGGTCTTCCTGGACCCCGCCGGAACCGAGAGCATCACGCAGTTCGCCAACTCCACCCGGGCAGCCGAGGGTAAGGCCGTCCTCGACGTCCGGCATGTCGCCCAGTCCGCGGCCATCGACCTGAAGCTGAACGACAAGCCGGTGTTGAACAACCTGCGCAGCGGGCAATCGTCCGAATTGACCGTTGCCCCCGGTGGTTCCAGCCTCGTGGTCACCGAGGCAGGCAGCGCATCGCCGATGATCGGCCCACTCGGCGTCAAGGCCCCTGCGGGAGGCGTGACGGCCGTGTACGTCTGGGGTGAGCCAGGCTCGTGGCATGTCACCACGCAGGACTTGGCCGCCGTCCAATCCACCTCTGCCGTGCCGACCAGCATCCCGGCCGGTGAAGGTGCCGACGCAGGCCGCTGGGCTGCCTGGGGCCTGGCCGCGGCGGGCTTAACCGCTATCGGGGGGTCGCTGACGCTCGTTCGGCGCTCGAGCCCGGTTGTCACCGGTTAGTGTCGAGATGTGCACGGCATCCTGGACGCCACAGTGTTCCAGGCGGTGGTGCGAAGGTTGCCCGCGGTCGTCCTCGCCACTGCCGGCTTCGTGCTGCTGTGGGCCTATGCGGCCCGGCCGGTCGCTGATTCAGACCTGTTGACCGGACGGCGGCTTCCCACGTTCGAGCAAGCGGCCGCCACCCGGCCACTGCCGGCACCGGTCCAGGACGCGCAACCACACTCCGGCTCCCCGCCGGCGCTACTGCGGATCAGCCAGCTGTCGGTGACCGCCGACATCGTCCCGGTGCCCACCACGGCCGAAGGCTCGATGGCCGTCCCGGCCGACGTCGGCACCGTCGGTTGGTACCGGAACAGTCCACCACCCGGGTCCGCGCGAGGGTCGATGGTACTGGCCGGGCACGTCAATGCTCGTGGCCAGGGCGCCGGGGCGCTGGCTCGGTTGTCCACCCTCCGGCCGGGTATGACCATCGTCGTGCGTTCCGTGGACGGAGCCGACCACGTGTACGAGGTGCTGCGCACCACTGAGTACCACAAGCAGGCGCTGCCGGTGTCGTCGATCTTCGACCGCAACGGGCAGCCGTTGCTGACGCTGATCACCTGCGGCGGGGAGTACCTGGGCCGCGGGGTCGGCTACGAGGACAACGTCGTGGTGACCGCGGCTCCGCTGCGCAACTGATCCCGCCTGCCGGCGAAGCGCGGCTGGGCTGGCCCGTCAGATCCAGCTGGGCAACCACATGCGCTGCTGCCAGGCGGCGTGCGGGATTACTTCGGCCACCCACACCGGCCAGAAGAACCAGGCGGCGACCACGGCGGCGAGTACCACGGCCGCGGCCGCGACGACCCGCAGCGTCGTCGGTCGCTGTCTGCGGCCGGCGACCACCGAGACCCGGTCGACGCCCAGCACCAACCCCAGTCCGTAGGTGAGTGCCAGCACGGTATAGGGGACGAACGCCACCGCGTAGAAGGTATAGATGGTGCGCTCCTGGAACGCGAACCACGGCAGATACCCGCCAGCCATCCCGGCCAGGATCGCCCCGGCCCGCCAGTCACGTGCCCCCACCCAGTAGGCGACCACGAACAACAGTGCCAGGGTGCCGCCCCACCAGACCACCGGGTTGCCCAGCGAGGTGATCGCCTGCGAGCACTGTTCCGTCCCGCATACGTCGGCAGGTGCCTCGTAGAAGAACGAGGTCGGGCGGCTCTGGATCAGCCACGCCCACGGGTTGGACATGTACGTGTGTTCCTGGTTCAGGGTCAGGTGGAACTTGTACATGTCCGCGTGGTAGTGCCACAGCGACCGCAGCCAGTCCGGGACGGGAACGCCCGAGGGGTGCTGCGACCCCCAGTGGCGCAGGTACCCGCCGGAGGAGCGGATCCAGCCGGACCACGTGCTTACGTAGACCACCAGGATCACCGGCGCCATCGTCACGAACGCCGTGATCCCGTCCCGCAGCAGGCCCGCCGACGCCCACCGCCGCACCCCGGCGGCCCGCAACGCGCCCATGTCCCACAGCACTGTCATCAGCCCGAACGCCGCGAAGAAGTACAGCCCCGACCACTTCACCCCGCAGGCCAGGCCCAGGCTGACCGCTGCCACCAGCCGCCACGGCCGCCACACCAGCCACGGCCCCAGATCGCGCCGGTCACCCACCCCGGAGCGGGCCACCACCAACTCCGCCAACCGTTCTCGCGCCCAGAACCGGTCGGCCACCAGTGCGCTGAACGCCGCCAGCGCGAAGAACGCCAGGAAGATGTCCAGGATCGCGGTACGCGACATGACCAGGTGGTTGCCGTCCACGGCCAGCAGCAGGCCCGCTGCGCAGCCCAGCAGCGTCGACCCGAACATCCGCCGCGCGGTGCGCGCCAGCATCAGCACCATCAGTGTTCCGCACGCCGCGGCAGCGAATCGCCAGCCGAACGAGGAGTCCACTCCGAACAGCCGGATGCCGACCGCGAGCATCCACTTGCCCACCGGCGGGTGCACGGCCCGGTCCCCGGCGTCGAGAAAAATGCTGGGGGTGCCGGCGGTGAACGAGGCGTCGGCTTCCTCGGGCCACCGGTTCTCGAACCCGGTCGCCAGCAGCGTGTAGGCCTGTTTGACGTAGTAGGTCTCGTCGAACACCAGCTTGTGCGGCGTGCCCAACCGGAAGAAGCGCAGCAGCCCGGCGACAGCCGCCACGAACAGTGGCCCTGCCCATCCCCAGTACGTGTCGGTGAGTCGTGGGCCGGCCAGGTGTGCGCGCAATCGCTGCACATCGTCGGCGGGCATGGTGCCCGGTACCGGTGCAGGTGGATTGGGCCGGGGCCGCGCGTGCCTACGCGCCGCGTCTGCTGTGGTCACGGAATCGCGGGTCCTTCCCTCCTGGTCTTGCCTTCCTGGTCTTGCCTTCCTGGTCTTGCCATCCTGGTCTCGGTCAAGACTGCCAGAGCCGATGCGCCGCCACGCGCCTTCCCAGCGGTTGAGGACCCGCAGCGCGCTCGCCGCCGGGGCTGGGGTGAGGCCGCACCGGTACTGCAAGATGGAGGTATGGCCGATGAAGACCTCGCCGGGACTCCGGCCGGTGTGCTGGTGCTCGCGGCGACCCCGATCGGCGATGCCGAGGATGCCTCCCCGCGGTTGCGCCACCAACTCGGCAGCGCCGACGTGCTCGCAGCCGAGGACACCCGCCGGCTGCACCGGCTGCTCAGCACCCTGGGCGTGCGTCCCGCCGGGAGGGTGGTATCGCACCATGCGCACAACGAGGCGGCTTCCACTGCCGAACTGGTCCGGCTGATGGCCGATGAGGGGCAGTGCGTGGTCCTCGTCAGCGACGCGGGCATGCCCACCTTGTCCGACCCTGGCTACCGGCTGACCACGGCGGCCGTCGAGGCCGGAGTCAGGGTCACCGCGTTGCCTGGCCCGTCGGCCTCGCTGACCGCGCTGGCGGTCTCCGGGCTGCCCGCCGCCAAGTTCTGCTTCGAGGGATTCCTGCCTCGCCGGGCGGGTGAGCGGGAACGGACACTGGCCGGATTGGCCGGCGAGACGCGCACGATGATCTTCTTCGAGGCGCCCCACCGGCTGGGCGCGGCGTTACGGGCGATGGCCGATGAGCTCGGCGACGACCGGGCAGCCGCGTTGTGCCGGGAACTCACCAAGACCCACGAACAGGTGCTGCGTGCGCCGCTGGGCGAGCTGTGGGAGTGGAGCCAGGCGAATCAGGTGCTCGGTGAGATCACCCTGGTCGTCGCCGGCCTAACCCCGCAGCCGCCCAGCACCGCCGATCTGGTGATTCAGGTACGGGACCGGACCGAGGATGGGCAGCGGCTGAAGGACGCGGTCAAGGAGGTGGCCAAGATGGCTGGGGTCTCGGCCCGGGAACTGTACGAGGTGTGCCACGATCCGCAGCACGCTGCGGACTGACCTGCAGCCGGCCGGACTGACCCGCAGCAGGCCGGGGTGACGGTCCGGATCACACCGGGCTCGCCGCGCTGTCTGCGGCTTCCGGCGGCGGCGCGCCGAGCACGTAGAAGGCATTGCCTTCCGAGTCATGCATGGTCAGCCCGTGCGCGTCGTCCTCACCCTTGCGGTACTTGGCACCCAGCGATTTCAGGTACGCGGTGGACTGCGGCGTGCCGCCGACCGCCAACCGCACCCGGCCCAGTCGCGGTGCGCCGTCGTCGGTCGGCGAGAATGTCAACGCGGGCCCGGTGAGGCTGCGACGGCGTAGCCCGACGAGGGGTTCCGCGTTCTCGTTCACCGCAGGCACCCGCACGTAGCCCAGCGCCTGCGCCCAGAACTCGGCCAGTGCCTCGGGGTTGCGGGCCGGGATGATGATCTCGGTCAGCGGGCCGGTATCCGGGTAGTCCACCAGCGGCTCGAGCAAACAGAACTCGTTGCCCTCCGGATCCCGCAGCACCAGCTTTGTCGCCCGGCCCTGCCCGACATCGGCGCGACGAGCGCCCTGCTGGATGAGTTTATCGGCCATGGCGCGCCGCGCAGCGGTCCCGGGGCACCCGAGATGGAAGTGCAGGCGGTTGCGCCTCGACTTGGGTTGGTCGGAGCCGACAAACCGCAGCGGCAGCCCGTTGCCCGGTGGGACTATCGCAGGATGCTCAGTGTCCCGGTCGATCAGTTCCCACCCCAGCACGTTCGACCACCAGGCCGCCGTCTGTCGCGCGGCGATGCTGGCGATGGACACATGCACCAGTTGCAGGCGCGTGCTCATGACTCGCACTGTAGTGGGCCGAACCGATGTGTCTCATCCCGGGGTCCTCACTACGCTGATACCCATGTCATTCGTTCTGTCCGCAGTTGCCTGGCCCTATACCAACGGACCCCGACATATCGGCCACGTCGCCGGGTTTGGTGTTCCTTCTGACGTCTTCAGCCGGTACATGCGGATGGCCGGGCATGACGTGTTGATGGTGTCCGGCACCGACGAACACGGAACCCCGATCCTGGTGCTGGCCGAACAGGAGGGCGTGCCGCCACGAGAACTGGCGGACAAGTACAACCAGGTCATCGTGAACGACCTGGCCGCGCTCGGGCTGTCCTACGACCTGTTCACCCGGACCACCACCCGCAACCATTACGCGGTGGCTCAGGAGATGTTCGCTGCCTTGCACCGCAACGGTTACATGATCGAGCAGACCACCTCCGGTGCGATTTCTGCGTCCACTGGGCGTACCTTGCCGGACCGCTACATTCACGGTATCTGCCCGATCTGTTCTTTCGACGGCGCGCGTGGCGACCAGTGCGACAACTGCGGTAACCAATTGGACGCGCACGACCTGATCAACCCGCGCAGCAGAATCAACGGGGAGGTTCCCCAGTTCGTCGAAACACAGCACTTCTTCCTCGATCTTCCGGCGTTGGCCGAGGCGTTGCAGGAATGGCTGGATCACAAAGAGGCAGAGGGTCTGTGGCGGCCCAACGTCATCCGGTTCAGCAAGAACATCCTCGAGGACATCCGGCCACGAGCGATGACCCGTGACATCGACTGGGGTATCCCGGTCCCGTTGCCGGACTGGGAGGACAACCCGAACAAGCGGCTTTACGTGTGGTTCGACGCGGTCATCGGGTACCTGTCCGCATCCATCGAGTGGGCGCGGCGCAGCGGCGACCCGGACGCGTGGCGGCAATGGTGGAACAACCCCGACGCGGTGTCCTACTACTTCATGGGCAAGGACAACATCACCTTCCACTCCCAGATCTGGCCGGCCGAGCTGTTGGGCTACTCCGGCAAGGGATCTCGTGGCGGGCAGCCGGGCGAGTACGGTGAGCTCAACCTGCCCACCGAGGTGGTCTCCAGCGAGTTCCTCACCATGGAAGGGGCCAAGTTCTCCTCCAGCCGGGGAGTGGTCATCTACGTCTCCGACATGCTGGAGCGTTACCAGGCCGACGCATTGCGGTACTTCATCAGCGCGGCCGGCCCGGAGAACCAGGACACCGACTTCACCTGGGCGGAGTTCGTCCGGCGCACCAACGACGAATTGGTGGCCGGCTGGGGAAACCTGGTGAACCGCACCGCGAGCCTGCTGCACAAGAACATCGGCTCGATCCCGCCCGCCGGTGAGTTCACCGCGCAGGACCGCGCACTGCTGGCGCGCACCGGAGCCGCCTTCGGCACGGTCGGCGGGCTCATCGAGCGGCACCGGCAGAAGC
The DNA here is from genome assembly GCA_002748415.1 of Micrococcales bacterium. GTDB lineage: Bacteria > Actinomycetota > Actinomycetes > Actinomycetales > CAWJMD01. Next base: position 41,271 of record PDSI01000115.1, read on the forward strand.
AGGCCATCGGTGAGGCGATGCGCACGGTCGGCGAGGTCAACAAATACCTGTCCGACATGGCACCGTGGGCACTGAAGAAGACCGACCCGGACCGGATGGCCTGCGTGTTGCACGTCGCGGCCCAGGCCATCTCGGACTGCAATACGTTCTTGTCGCCGTTCTTGCCGCATGCGGCCCAAAAGGTCCACGAAATTTTCGGCCGCACAGGCGTCTTCGCGCCGATGCCGCAGGTGGTGCGGGTGGCCGACCTGGACGGCGGACCCGACTACCCCATCCTGACCGGTGACTACGCCGACCCACCGCCGTGGCGTTCGGTACCCATCGAGGCCGGTACCCCTATTCCCGCGCCCGCACCGGTGTTCACCAAGCTGGACGACTCGGTGGTCGACACGGAATTGGACCGGATGCGGCAAAGGGCCGGCTGATGGCCGAACGGCAGCCACGCAAGGACTCCCACGTTCGTCCGCCGCTACCCGCCCCGGCGCCGGCCGTGCCGGGCGGACTCGTGGACAATCACACCCACCTGGACCACGAATCCGACGACACGGTGGTCCGCGGCCTGCTCGCGGCCGGTGCTCACGTAGGAGTGCCCAGGGCGGTGACGATCGGCTGCAACTTGCCCGCGGCCGAGTGGACGGCAGGCGCGGTGACCAGGTTCGACCAGTTGCTGGGCGGCGTGGCCATTCATCCGAACACCGCTCCCCGGCACGCCGCGGACGGGAATCTCGACGACGCGCTGGCCCGCATCGAGGAACTGGCTCGCGGCCCACGCATCGCTGCGATCAGCGAAACCGGCCTGGACTGGTTCCGCACCGACCGGGACGACGCGCCGGCCCGCTCGGCACAGGAGTATTCCTTCCGCGCCCACATCGAGATGGCCAAGCGGCTGGGCCTGCCGATGCAGATCCACGACCGGGATGCGCACGAAGACGTCCTGCGCATCCTGGCCGACGAAGGCGCACCTGACATCACTGTTTTCCACTGCTTCTCCGGCGACGAGCAGATGGCCAGGTTCTGTGCCGGGCAAGGGTGGTACCTGTCCTTCGCCGGCACGCTCACCTTCAAGAACGCTCACCAGCTTCGGGCTGCGGCTGCCGCCGTGCCGCCCGGACAGTTGCTGGTGGAGACGGACGCCCCCTACCTGACCCCGATGCCCTACCGCGGCAAACCGAACGCCAGTTATCTGATTCCGCTCACCCTACGGGCACTGGCCCAGACCCGCAGTGAGCCTGAACAGGCTCTGGCCGAACAGATCACGAAGACCAGTGAGCGGCTCTACGGGCCCTGGTGAGACCGTGATCCGCTGCCCGCCGGCACGATGCGGGTCGCTGCCGTGCCGGCGGCTCCAGCGCTGCCCGTGATCGTCGGCGCGTATGCCAGCCTCCCTCGCCCGGCTCGCTTGGCCTGGTACAGCGCCGCGTCGGCAAGGTCGTACAGGGTGTCGTAGTTGGTCGCCGGCGCCTGCCAGTGTACGTGCGCGAGCCCGGCGCTGACCTGCACGGTCCACGCCTGGCCGCACGGCAACGCCGCCGTGCTGCCTTGTAGCAGTGCGAAGAATGTCTCGGCCCGGGCCGCCGCCTGCGCCGGCCCCAGCCTCGGCATGGCCACCGCCAACTCGTCGCCACCGAGCCGGGCCACTGTCTCATCCGGTGCCGCGGCCCCCTCCAGCACCGTGGCCGCATGCCGCAGAAGTGCGTCCCCGCAGGCATGTCCACATTTGTCGTTCACCGTCTTCAGATGGTCCATGTCGATCAGCAGCAGCGCGCTGCCCGGGCTGGGTGCGCCGCGTAAGGCGAACTCGATTCGCCGCCGCAGCACCGCCCTGGTCGCGAGCCCGGTGAGTGCGTCGGTTTCCGCCGCTTCTCGCAGGAGGGCCGCGGAGCGCTCCTCCGCAGCCCGCAGCCGGATCCCGGCTATCGTGATCGCCGACATGCACAACGCGGTGAGAGCCGCATTGTTCGTCGCGTCTTCCGGTGGCAACAACACGACCATGCCGGACACCGCGGTCAGCACGCACAGCACCACGGCCACCCAGGCGCCGGCCGGCCGCAGGTACAACGCCCCATACAGCACCCCGATGGTCAGCAGGAAGAGCCGGCCTGCCTGCACATCTTCGGTGACGAACACGAACAGAGCGGCACTGACAGCGAAAATGCCGAGCAGCGGCAGGCCGAGCGACCACAGGGAACCGCCCGTCATCCGCCAGATGTGCCACGCCGAAGCCACCATGACGGCCGGCATGAGAACCATCACCGTCACGGCCCAGGCGCTCGGCTTTCCCGGGGAAGCGTTCTGGACGAGTTGGCCGTCGATGAGCTGGCTACTCAACAGCTGGGCGGCGAGCGCGGTACCGATGACGGTCAGGATCACCACCGCGCCCAGCCGGATGCTCGCCGCGTCGTACGGGGCTACCGCGTCCGCCATACGCTGTAGCCGCGGCCGTACCCGGCTCGCGGATTCTCTGGACACATCGTGGGTGCTCATCCTCACCCGCCGCGTCCAGGAAGGCAGTGGCCACCGTACTGCGACAGTGCTGGAGTGCCGCCGGTGCCGTCCTGCTCGGTGGCAGCGCTGTCGTGGTTGTCGCGCCGTTGGGATTCGCCGGGTGGGTGCCCGCCGGGCCGCGGCCGCAGGTGCCGCCGGTTCTGTTTCGCCGCGTACATGCGCGCATCGGCGATACCCTGCAGCTGGACGGGATCGGTCCGTTCGCAGGAGTGCGCCCCGCCGACACTGACCTGCACCGACAACTCCTGGCCCGGCACTGGGAACCGGCTCATGCGCACTGCCAGTTCGACCTGCCGGCATAGCTCTTGCACGGCCGTGGCCGGCACGTCGAGCACCGCCACGATTTCGTCGCCCCCGGTGCGTCCGACCGTCGCCGACCGGCCCAGCGTCGCAGCCGTGACGGACGCCACATGTTGCAACACACCGTCGCCGATGCGATGCCCGTACGTGTCATTGATCGACTTGAAACCGTCGAGGTCGATGACCAACACGGCTGTTCCCGTCTCGGACGCAACGGCCAGGGAGTGCCGCAGCGCAGCATCGATACCTCGCCGGTTGGCCAGGCCGGTCAAGGGGTCGCGGGCCGCCATATCCTGTAGCCGGGCCATGTTCGCGTCGTGCTGGTCGCGGACCATCACCATCAAACCCGCCACGCAGGCAAGCGCGGCGACCGCATAGATGGAGTTCGACACGGCCTGCCCTGCCGGTAGGCGCAAGCCCATGACCACACAGAACGCGACCATGGACGCGGCGGTCACGATCGCCGTGTTCACCGCTTTGAGGTAGTAAGCGGAGAACAGCACGGGCAGGAGGTAGGCCAGCATGGAACCGCCGGTTCCCACCGGCCCGCCGGATAGGTTCATCGTCAGGATCGCACACACGAAGATCAACATGCCCGGCGTCCGCGTCGTGAACTCCAGCGCCTGCGTGGACCGGTGCAGCAGGACGGCAGTGACCACCAGGACGGCAGTCAGGCCGAGGCTGCCGGCCAGTCCCCGGGCGACGCCATAGGGGAACGGGGTGCCGGTGTGCACGTATCCCAGCCACCAGGTGAGCTGGATCTGGAGTGCGGCGTACAGGGCCAGCCGTACACCACCGCTGCGCCGGTCCCCGTGCCGGGCGCCGGAGTTCTCCCGGACCCAGACCCGCCATGCGTGCGCCCGCGTTCGGAACGAGACGCGATGCGGCGCAGGGGACATACTCCTGTCATCGGCTCTCGGCCCGCAACGATAGAGAAGATCCCGCTACCGGGATGACTGCCCGACTCCCAACCCCTACAACGGGTGAATGACGGCATTCTGGTTATGCCGATCGTGTGGTCCTGGTGTCCTGTCCTGTTGGCCGCCCGCGTGCTGGCCGATGCACGCGGTGTGACCTGGCCGGCGGTGCTCCAGCGGTGCTCGCCGCATCGATGGCTGCTCGGCCGCCCGCGGCGGACCGGCACCATCGGCGACGTCGCGGTGGCGATCGCGCTGGCCGGGTTACTGGGTACGACGATCGGCGGACCCCGCTCATCGGCCGTGCCCGCCGGCGAGCGTATGGATGCGGCTGGCGCAACGATCGCTGCTGACGGTCGCTTGCCCACCGATGGGAACACTGCGAGCCCCGGTGTCACCTCACCGCCGGCAGCTGCGAACACCAGATCCACCGTCACGGTCACGCTGATCAGCGACCAGCGCCGCCGGGCGGTGCGGACAACTGCCCGCACCGTGTCCGGCCTGTTGCGCGAGCAGGGCATCGTCCTGGGTGCGGCCGATCTGGTGCACCCGGCTCCGTCGGCGCCGCTGGCGGAGGGGACGGTGGTGGCGGTGGGCCGCGTACACACCCGTCAGGAGACCGTGCGAGTGCGGTTGCCGCACGGGTCGACCCGGGTTCCGGTGCGGACGCTGGCGGCAGGCCGGACCCGGATCCGGACGCCCGGCACCGACGGTACGCGGGTCGAGACCTATGCGGTGACCACCGTCGACGGAACCCAGATATCCCGCACCCTGGTAGGCAGCACCAGTACTGCGGCCACCGCTGAGGTCGTCGAGGTCGGGACCGGCGCATCGTCGCCCGTCGCCGCATCGGCCGGCGCGTGGACCGGGGCGCACCAGCCGCAAGGCGACACCGTGTGGGACCGGCTGGCCCAGTGTGAATCCGGCCACGACTGGCAGATCAACACCGGCAACGGCTACTACGGCGGGCTGCAGTTCGACCTGCCCACCTGGCGGGAGTACGGTGGCACCGGGTACCCGCACGAGCACACCCGGGAACAACAGATCGCGGTGGCGAGGAGGCTGCACGCCGCCCGCGGATTCGCCCCCTGGCCCGCGTGCACGGCAAAGCTGGGCCTGCGGTAGCCATACTGGGGGCGATGGATACGCCACCACCGGCGGAACGTGCCGATTGCACGCCGTCCCCGCTGCTGGGACCGGCGGAGATCCGTGAGCTGTCCGCAGCACTGGGGTTGCGGCCGGCCAAAACGCTCGGTCAGAACTTCGTCGTCGACCCGAACACGGTGCGGCGCATTGTGCGCACCGCGCGGATCCGGCCGGAGGACGTCGTCCTCGAGGTCGGGCCCGGGTTGGGGTCGCTGACACTGGCGCTGGTGGACGCCGCCGCCCGGGTGCTGGCGGTCGAGGTGGAACCCCTGCTGGCCGCTGCGCTGCCCCGCACGCTCGCCCGGTGGCGGCCCGGGCGGGCCGCGGCCGCCGAGGTGATCGCAGCCGATGCCACGGCAGCGATCGCTGAGGTCCGGGCGGCCCAGCCGACCATGCTGGTCTCCAACCTGCCGTACAACGTCGCCGTGCCGATCGTGCTCACCGCGTTCGAGCACTATCCGAGCCTGCGCCGTGGATTGGTGATGGTGCAGGCCGAGGTCGCCGACCGGATGGTCGCCGCACCGGGCGGCAGGGTGTACGGGGTGCCGACGGTGAAACTCGCCTGGTACGCCCGGGCCCGTTTCGCCGGTCCGGTGCCGGCTGCGGTGTTCTGGCCGCGGCCGCGGGTGGAATCGAGCCTGGTGGCCATGGAACGGGTCGCCGCACCGGCCTCCATCGCCGGCCGGCAGGCCGTTTTCGCGGTCGTCGACGCCGCTTTCAGGCAGCGCCGCAAGACGTTACGGGCGGCGTTGGCGCCATGGGCGGGATCGGCCGGTGCGGCCGAGACGATCTTGCGCCGGGCCGGCGTCGACCCGGCGCTGCGGGGTGAGCGGCTGGGGCTGGAGCAGTTCGTGGCTATCGCCGATGCGTCCGAGCCACCCCTGGCTGCCAGGTGAACCGGTTTCCGTCCGCCAGGTGGCCCGCTGGGCCCCGAGGGGCCGGTTCCGGCCCCGGTGTCACGTTCAGCGCAGCACCACGGTGCTGCGCCCGTTGAGGAAAACGCGGTGCTCGGTGTGCCAGCGCACCGCCCGGGCCAGCACCTGCGTCTCCACGTCCTGGCCGGCCTCGGAGAGGTCATGCGGGGTGTAGCCGTGATGCACCCGGGTGATGTCCTGCTCGATGATCGGCCCCTCGTCCAGTTCCGGGGTGACATAGTGCGCCGTCGCGCCGATCAGCTTCACCCCACGCTCGTGCGCCTGGTGGTAGGGCCGGGCGCCCTTGAAACCGGGCAGGAACGAGTGATGAATGTTGATGACGTGCCCGGGTAGCGCGTTGGTGACCTGCTCCGACAGCACTTGCATGTACCGGGCCAGCACCACCAGGTCCACCTGGTGCAACTCCACCAGGTCGAGCAACGAACGTTCGGCGGCCAGCTTGGTGTCCGCGGACACCGGCAAGTGATGAAACGGCACCCCGTACATCGCCGCGATCGCGGACAGGTCGGTGTGGTTGGACACCACAGCCACCGGGTCGATGTTCAGCGTGCCGGCAAGGTGGCGGTGCAACAGGTCCGCCAGGCAATGCGCCGCCGTGGAGACCATGATGATCGTCCTGGTCGGGTGGGCCAGGTCGTGCACCGCCCAGCGCATCTGGAACCGTTCGGTGACCGGGCCCAGGTCGGCCTTGATAGCGCTGATGTCGACGTCGTCCGTGTCCGGCGTATCCTGCGTGTCCTGCGCGCGCATCACCTTGGCCCGGAACCGGACCCGCATGAAGAACGTCCTGGAGACCGCGTCCTCGAACTGCTGGCTTTCGGTGATGGTCACTCGGTGCGCGGCGAGTACCCCGGTCACGGCATGCACGATGCCTACCTGGTCGGGGCAGGACAGGATCAGGACGAAGTCGCGGCCGGGGCGTAGCGGTTGCCTGGCCAGGGAGTGCAGAACGGTCACCGAGGCAGTCTTTCAGGTTCACCGGCTTGCCGCGTACCGGTCGGCACGCATCGCCCTACAGTAGACGGGTGCCCGTCGATGAACAGACCACAAAGGTCGTCCACGTCCAGGTGCCGGCCAAGATCAACCTGGCCCTGCGGGTCGGGCCGACCCGAGAGGACGGCTACCACGAGTTGGCGACCGTGTTCCAGGCTGTATCGCTGTTCGACCGGGTGACTGCCAGCCATGCCCGCGGCTTCAGTCTCGACGTCGACGGTCCGGACTGCTCCGACGTGCCGACGGGCACCGGCAACCTGGCCATCCAGGCAGCGCAGGCGCTCGCCGCCCGGACCGGGCACCGCGGCGGAGTACACCTGCGGATCGACAAGCAGATCCCCGTCGCCGGCGGAATGGCCGGCGGCTCCGCGGACGCTGCCGCCGCGCTGGTGGCCTGTGATGCGTTGTGGGGCAGTCGGTTACCACCTGATGAGCTGCACCGGCTGGCGGCCGGGCTCGGCGCGGACGTGCCGTTCTGCTTGCACGGCGGCACGGTCGTGGGCACCGGCCGGGGTGACCAACTGGCTCCGGTAGCGGGGCGCGGGCAGTGGCATTGGGTCGTCGCGGTGACCGGCTTGCGGTTGTCCACTCCAGCAGTGTTCGCCGAATGCGACCGGTTGCGCGGCGGCGAACACGTCGGCGAGCCGTACGTCGCGGAAGCGCTGCTGGCGGCGCTGCGGCACAACGACCCGGCTACCTTGGCGCCCACCCTGGTGAACGACCTGCAACCGGCGGCGCTGTCCCTCCAACCGGCCCTGTGGCCCGTCCTGGACGCGGGCACCCGCTCCGGTGCACTGGCGGCAGTGGTGTGCGGGTCCGGCCCCACGACCGTGTTCCTGGTACGCGACCAGCGCCAGGCCCACACAGTGGCCCAGGAACTCCAACGGCTGGATGTGGTGGCCGCCGCCACCGTGTGCACCGGCCCGGTACCGGGGGCGCGACTGGTCGAACAGGTTGCCCGCAACCAGGACAGCTGAGGCGATGGCGCACCTGCTCAATTGCCAGAACGTCGGCGTCGTGCGCGGCGAACGGGTCGTGCTGGACAGTGTTTCGCTCGGCCTTGATGACGGCGACCGGATCGGGGTCGTCGGTCCGAACGGGGCTGGCAAGTCCACGTTGTTGGCGGTACTCGCCGGCACCCTTGCCCCCGATACCGGGCGGCGGGCGCTGTCCCGCGGGGTTCGGATCAGCCGCCTCGAACAGTTCGACGATCACAGTGATCGTCCGGTCCACGATGCTGTGTTCGGCACGACCGCCCCCGCGGCCGGTGCGCGTCCGTGGGAGGCCGACCCCGGCATGCGGGCCGTGATCGACGGGTTGCTGCCCGACATCGCAGGTCAGCCTGCAGGTGGCTGGGCAGCGGCCATGAACACCTTGTCCGGCGGCCAGCGGCGGCGGGCGGCACTGGCCGCCGCGCTGCTACGTCCGCACGACATCCTCATCCTCGACGAACCGACCAACCACCTGGACCTCGATGCGGTCACCTGGCTGGCCGGTCACCTGCGTGCGTACCGGCCACCCGCGCAGGGAGCGTTGGTGGTGGTCACCCACGACCGGTGGTTCCTCGACGAGGTCTGTGAACGTACCTGGGAGGTGGCCGAAGGCGGGGTAAACCGCTACGAGGGCGGGTATGCCGCCTACGTGCTGGCCAGGGCCGAGCGGGCCAGGATCGCCGACGCCACGGCCCGCAAGCGGAACAACCTGTTGCGCAAGGAACTTGCCTGGTTGCGGCGTGGCCCACCGGCCCGTACGTCGAAACCCAAGTTCCGCATCGACGCGGCGCAGGCGTTGATCGCCGATGAACCGCCACCGCGCGATTCCGTCGAGCTGTTGCGGACCGCAACCGCCCGGTTGGGCAAGGACGTACTGGCGTGTGACGGTGTCAGGTACACGGTGGGCAGCGGCGATAGCCGGCATGTCCTGTTCGATGGGCTGGACTGGCTCATCGGCCCGGGCGACCGGATCGCCGTGCTCGGGGCCAACGGCAGCGGCAAGACGAGCCTGCTGAACCTGCTGGCCGGCCGGTGCGCCCCCGACTCCGGTCGTGTCAAGACCGGCAAGACGGTTCGGCTGGAGATGCTTTCGCAATCGTTGGCCGAACTGGACGACGTCGCGCATCTGCGGGTGGCGCAGGTGGTCGAACAAGAACAGCGCACGGTCCAGGTGGACGGCCGGCAGGTGAGCGCCGCTTCCCTGGTGCAGCGGTTGGGATTCACCGGCGCCCGGGCTTGGACCCGGGTGCAGGAGCTATCCGGTGGTGAGCGGCGCAGGCTGCAGCTGGCCAGGTTGCTGATGCGCGAGCCCAACGTGTTGTTGATGGACGAGCCCACCAACGACCTGGACACCGACACCCTGGCTGCGATGGAGGATGTGCTGGACTCTTTCGCCGGCACCTTGGTGGTGGTGTCCCACGACCGGTACCTGCTGGACCGGCTGACCGACCGGCAAGTCGGCCTGCTCGGGGACGCCGTGGTACGTGATTTGCCGGGTGGGGTCGAGGAGTACCTGCGGCGCAAGCACACTGACGCTGCGGCCGGCGGGATGAGTGGCTCGCGCGTCACGGGCTCGCGCGAGCCTAGCGGGCCGCTCGCCGGCGGTGGGACAGCCCCCGCCACGGCGGCCCGGCAACGGCAGGCCAAGAAAGAGGCGGCCGCGCTGGAACGGCGACTGGACACGCTGTACGCCGAGCAGGCCGACCTGAACGAGCAACTCCTCGCCGCCGCCGCGGATCACGTCCGGGCAGCCGAGTTGGGGGTTCGGCTGCAGGATGTCCAGGCACAGGTCGAGGACACCGAGGCGCGGTGGCTGAGCGTCACCGAGGGGCTCTAGCCCGGACCCGGCTATGCGCTCGGCACGGCGCTGACGCTTCTGCACCCGCACCGCCTTCTGCGGGAATCCGGGAGACCGGGCGCCGCTTCGCCAGACGCTCGAAATGGCCGGCGCGAACACCCCAGGGTCGGCGCCCATCTTGTCGGCATTCCACCTGGTATTCCGGCCCTGGTATTCCGCCCCTCTCGTCTGCATTACGCCCTTTTCACTCATATCGACCCCTATGGCGCCGTCAGGGGACGTATGGCGCCGGTGTGCCGCCACCCGACGTACCCCAACGGCGCCAAAGGTGCCGGATTGCCCGGTTCGGTGCCTCTCCGGGTGGAGTTGCCGGTTCTCGACGGACTGCCGGCATGGACGACTGCGGCCGCAAAGGCTCAGCTGTCGTGTTGAGTTATGACTCGCGTCCACTCCGTCAACGCGCGGATAGCCGGTGAAGCCGTAGCTCGGCTCTTGCGGGAGTCATTCCGCCGGGTGCCCCGGGTACCACGAGAGCTTCCGGGTCAACACAACGAGAACCAGCACGTTGCCGAATGCACGGTCAGTCCGTGTCTGGAAACTGCAAGGTAGCTCAAGGGTGCCGGAGACGGCGCCGGCAGGGACGCTCTTGTTGAATGAGACACTATTTTCCCGGTTGGCGGGTGTGCCTTGTGGCGCATGAATC
>PDSI01000234.1 GCA_002748415.1 Micrococcales bacterium
CGGGGCCCCGGTTGTGCATCGGCCGGGACATGGCCAGGGTGGAATCCGTGGCCGCGTTGGCCGTCCTGTTGGCGCGGTTCGACATCCTGCCGGTAGGCCGGGCGCCGCGCCCGGAGGCGTTGGTCACCCTTCGCCCGCATGGAGGGCTGCGGCTGCGGATGGGGCCGGTGCATTGCTCCACCAGTACGGGGTAGTGCGGTGGCCGGCCGCGAGGCGTTCGCCGCGGTGGGTGCGGCGGTTGCTATCCGCCGGTGGCCAAGGCCAGGGTGCACTCCGCGACCCGGTTCGCGGCGGTTTCGCTGGTGAAGTCCCGTTCGGCGACGCGACGCCACTTCTCGGCTTCACGTTGCGCGAGGCCGGAGTCCGTCAGCCTCGCCGTGATGGCCTGGCCGAGGGCGTCCGGGTCTGCGGTGGCCACCAGGTGGCTGCCTGGCCCCATGGCGTCCTGGAAGCCGGCGACGTCGGCGGCCACCACGCAGCGCCCACTGGCCATGGCTTCCAACAGCACCAACGGCATGCCTTCCCACCGGGACGGCATCGCGATCACGTCTGCTGCCCCGAACCAGGAGCGCGGATCCTGAACAGGGTGGAACTCGACGCTGCCGGCGATGCCGAGCGTGTCGATCAGCGCCAGCAGGTCGGCGCGGTCCGGCCCCTCTCCGAGGAACACGAGCCGGGCGTGCGGGACCTCGCGTAGGATCGCCGGCCAGGCCTGGAGCAGGACGTCCTGGCCTTTCTGGCGGGTCAACCGTCCGACGCACAACACGAGCTTGTCGGCCGCGGCGACGGAGAGTTCTCGACGGCATTGGGCCCGGTCCCGGGGCCGGTGCCGGTCGGTGTCCACGCCGTTGGGAATAGCCACCTGCCGTGGCGCCAGCGTGCCATGACGCGCACCGGTTTCCAGCTCGGTGCGGCCCACGCACAACGTCAGGTCGGTCCACCGGGTGGCCAGTCGTTCCCACCGGATGGAGGCATGCCGCATCGGGCCCGAGACAGCCTCGTAGGACCAGGCGTGTGGTTGGAAGATGGTCGGGATCGAGCCGCGGACCGCAAGCCGGCCCACCAGCCCGGCCTTGGAACTGTGCAAGTGCACCACATCGGGTGTTGTCTCCCGCAGAATCGTCCGCAGGGCGGCCAGTTCGGCGCGGATCGTGGGGCTGGGGGACCTGGTCGCCTCCCACGGGTGGGTGCGTGCTCCCAGCTGGGCCGCCCGCTCGATCAGGTACCCGGACGATTGCGGGCCCGCCACGTGCACTTGCCAGTCGCGGCGCAGCTGGTCCTGGGCCAGGGTGAGCAGCACGTTGGGCGCGCCGTCGACCGTGGGCTGGCAAACGTGCAGGACCCGTAGCCGCCTCGTTGTGTCGACCAACTCGCTTGTGCTCCGCTCCGCGTCGGGCCACAGACCTGCCCAGGGCGGGCAAGTGCGCCAGCTCGGCAGTGTAAACGGTCTGAATACGGTAAACGCTCGAAGCGCGCCATCATTCCCGTAGCCGTGCATGCGGCATCGATTCAGCGGGGCCCGCCACGTTGTGGCGCTGGCGATGACGACGACCTGTGGCTTGTTGGGGCCGCAGTGAGGCGAGGCACAGCGTGGCCGGTCAGGAGTGAGTCGGTGGTGCGCCATCAGGGACTCGAACCCCGAACCCGCTGATTAAGAGTCAGCTGCTCTGCCAATTGAGCTAATGGCGCGCGACCATCGATGATAGCTGTTTTGAGGCGGGTGAAGCGAATCGTCAGAGGCTCGCTGATGCCGGGTCAGTCGTTCTGCGACCACCACTCCCGTTTGTCGCCGCCCTCGCTGGCCAGCAGCTCGGCGGAGTCGGGGCCGGCGACCAGACTCATATCCATCAGTAGCGACAGCGGGATGTGCTCGGACAGCATCGACTCGGTGACCTTTGGGCTGGTGGCCTCGGGTGTCGCCGTTGGCTCGGTCGTGTCGGATTCCCTGAGGTCTGCCACCGTGTCGCCCTCATCCTCGACCATGGGGTTTCCCCTCGTGTGTGCGGTTTGTCCTGGTCCTTCCCATTGCACCTCATGGCCGAGCCTCGAGGGGCTGCTTCGCGGAAAAAGCAGTCAAATGTCCGAATAGGGCGTTTGTGACTGACCGGGCCGCTCGATCCACCGGGCGACGACGGGTGGATGACCGCCGGCGTCTTCACCCACGTTCGAGCACGCTGCCCAGCGACGGCGGACTCCTCCGACTGGGGGAAGCTCGCACCGGTGACCTCGTCCGCCGAAGTGCCTTGTCCGCCGAAGTGCTGTGAGCTCTCGGAACCGCACGTGGGGCCGGTGTCGGATGAACTCGCGAGAAGATGAGCTCGCAGAGAATCCGCACCCGGGCCGCAGAAGTCCTGTGCGATAGGCCGTGATACCGGCGTTCTGGTCGGGCGCGTGTCGGATGGTGCGTTGCCAGCTCGTCGCCGGCTGGGGGGCGAGGCGGCTGGCGGACAGGGCGATGAGGTCGTGGCGGGTGCGGGCGGAGTACGGGGCCGGCCGTTCGGACAGCCCGAGGTCGTGATCGATGCTCAGGCGATTCAGCGCGCGAGTCCCACGGCAGGCACGAATCCGGACGCCAGCGTCGGCAATCCCTGCGCGACGGTCAGTCAAGCGTCCGCCTCGCTTACGCGCTCACTTCGCCTACGCGGTCGCCATCTTCCGTGCCTCTATAAACATAGATTAGGTTGAGGGGGACGTTATGTCCATAAAGGAAGGGGTTGAGTGGGCGGATTCAACCGGTCGTTGCAACATCCT
>PDSI01000199.1 GCA_002748415.1 Micrococcales bacterium
GCCAAGATCTGACAGGTTTCCAGGACCGAATACCCCACCGCTTTCAGCACGACAACCGCAACAACGAAGGACGAGGCACATGCCCCCGAAGAAGAAAGTCGCAGGGCTGATCAAGCTCCAGATCAACGCCGGCGCGGCCAACCCGGCCCCGCCCGTCGGCCCGGCCCTCGGCCAGCATGGCGTGAACATCATGGAGTTCTGCAAGGCCTACAACGCCGCCACCGAATCCCAGCGTGGCAACGTGATCCCGGTAGAGATCACGGTGTACGAGGACCGCTCGTTCACCTTCATCACCAAGACCCCGCCCGCCGCGGAGCTGATCAAGAAGGCGGCCGGGGTGGGCAAGGGCTCCGGCGAACCGCACAAGACCAAGGTCGGTTCGCTGACCGCGGATCAGGTTCGCCAGATCGCCGAGCAGAAGATGGCCGACCTGAATGCCAACGATGTCGAGGCAGCGTCCAAGATCATCGCCGGCACCGCCCGCAGCATGGGCATCACCGTCGACGGCTGAGCCCGCCCCTGCGGGTACCTTCATCGAGTCAGTGGAAGGCCTGCGCAGGCCGCACCACGACTGCTCACCACACCACTCATCCAATTAGGAGCAGACAATGCGCAGCAAGAACGTCCGGGCCAGCGCGGAGAAGATCGACCGCACCAACCTGTACAGCCCGGCCGAGGCCATGAAACTGGCAAAGGAAACCGCCACCGGCAAGTTCGACGAGACCGTCGAGGTTGCGTTGCGGCTCGGCGTGGACCCCCGCAAGGCGGATCAGATGGTCCGTGGCACGGTCAACCTGCCCAACGGCACCGGAAAGACCGCCCGCGTCGTCGTTTTCGCCACCGGCGAGCGTGCCGCCCAGGCCGAGGCCGCTGGTGCCGACGAGGTCGGCGGCGACGAACTGATCGAAAAGGTCGCGGGTGGGTACACCGACTTCGACGCCGCGGTGGCCACTCCCGATCTGATGGGCAAGGTCGGCCGGCTCGGCAAGGTGCTCGGTCCCCGTGGCCTGATGCCGAACCCGAAGACCGGAACCGTCACCATGGACGTGGCCAAGGCTGTCGGCGACATCAAGGGCGGCCGGATCGAGTTCCGGGTGGACAAACACGCGAACCTGCACTTCGTCATCGGCAAGGTGTCCTTCACCGAGCAGCAGTTGCAGGAGAACTACGCGGCCGCCATGGAAGAGATTCAGCGGTTGAAGCCGTCGGCGTCCAAGGGCCGGTACATCACCAAAGCCACCGTCTCCACCACGATGGGTCGCGGAATCCCGGTGGACGCCACCAAGACTCGCGTCACCGCCGCGGCAGAGCCTTCGGCCTGAGTGAGCTATCCCGCCACGCGAACGGACCCGGCTATTCCCGGGTCCGTTTTGCTGCCGGAACCGGTCGGGACTGATCCTGTTCCGGTCTCAGCCGGAACCGGCCAGCCCGAACGTTTCGCGGTAGAAGGCAAGCTCGCGAGAGATCGAATCCACGATAGCGTCCGCACTTCGGAATCCGTGTCCTTCGCCGGGATACACCACCATTTCTATCCGCTTGTCCGCAGCGCGCAGGGCGTCGGCCATCGCTTTGGCCTGCGACAGCGGCACCACCTCGTCCGCGTCCCCATGCAGCATCAGCAGTGAGCCGGCCAGCCGGTCGGCGTGGTTGGTCGGCGACAGTTCGGCGTAGCGGGCCTCGTATTCGGGAAGCGGGCCGACGAGCGAGTCCAGATACCGTGATTCGAACCTGTGGGTCTCCGCGGCCAACAGCTTCAGGTCGGTCACCCCGAAATAGGACGTGCCCGCCGCGAACACCGTGGTGGTGGTCATCGCCCGCATGACCACGTAACCCCCCGCACTGCCACCGCGGATAGCCATCCTGTCGCCGTCCACCTGTCCGGCGTCCGCCAGAGACGTGGCTCCGGTCACACAATCATCGATGTCCAGTTCACCCCACCGTCCCAGTAACCGCTCCCGGTACTGGCGGCCGAAACAGCAACTGCCGGAGTAGTTCACGTGCAGCAGGGCGAAGCCTCGTGTGGTCCAGAACTGGATCTCCGCGCTGTAGTCCGCGTCGTGTACCCCG
>PDSI01000135.1 GCA_002748415.1 Micrococcales bacterium
TCATCATCACCAGAAGACTCATCCGAACCGCCTGGACCACCCACCGCTGGGACACCCGACCCCACCGCCGACCATGACCTACCCGCGCGACCTCTAAGGCCTCCATGGTCCGAGCTCAACCGAATTCTTCGAGCAACCACCTCCGGTTGAGCCCCCCGGCGACCACCCGTCGCCGGACACCGATCACCAGAGGGGATTGACCATGGCCACACAGACGACAAAGCGTGCACCCGCCAGCATCGAGCTGGACGCCTACGCCGCCGACAGGTTCATCGACACCGGGATGGTGGGCGTGACCCACCCTGCGGAGCAGGACGACATGGACGGCGGCGCGGGCTCCGATGCGTTGGGAGGCGGCGACGACTCGGCTGCAGCCATCGCGGCGTCCACGCACTCCCCGGTCGCCTGCCCTGAAGAGGCGGCAACAGCGCCGGTGCGCCCATTCACGTTCCGCCCCTACGAAGCCGCCACCAAGTGCACCGGTGGCCCGGCCCCCGGGGCCGGCGCATTGCTGGCCTGGTTGCAGGCCAATCGGCAACCACCCGGGCGGTCGCTGGGAATCTACTGCTGCCGCAATGTCCGGGGCAGCAAAACCCGCAGTATCCATAGCGAGGGCCGAGCCCTGGACTGGGGCCTGCCGCTGGGACCCAGCGGCAAGGGAACGCCGGAAGGGCACGAGCTGGTGGACCTGCTTGGCTCGCATGCCGACCAGCTGGGCATTCAATGCATCATCTACGATCACAAGATCTGGTCTGCCAAGTCGCCCAATGGGCGACGCTACAACGGTAAGCAGCCGCACTACGATCACCTGCACATCGAGCTCACTCGCTCTGCGGCGGCCGATCTCACCCTGGACGCAACAGCCGACATCTTGGGTGGCAGCAATCAGGCTCCCAAGGCCACGGTCCGCAAGGGAGACCGCGGGCCGACGGTCAAGCTGCTCCAGCAGCAACTGGCGGCTGTCGGCCACGACCCTGGTGACATCGACGGCGATTTCGGCGACAAGACACTGGCGGCACTGCGTGCTTTCCAACAAGCACATGGACTGACAGCCGACGGGGTCGCCGGTCCGCAGACGTGGGCGGCATTGGAACGGGCGCTCGCGGACAAGGACGGCGGGGGCTCCAAGCATTGGCCCGACGTACCGGCCGATGAACGCATGCGTACCGTGACGAGGCTCCTCGTCGAAGAGCACGGCTACCCAGCGGCCGGCGCTGCCGGCATCGTCGGGAATCTGTGGGTGGAGTCCGGCGTACTGCCCAGCCGGATCGAGGGCAGCAACGCCAAGGAGCCGATGCGGGCAAAGGACTTCAGCGGCAAGGTCGTCACCTTCACCGCGGAGCAGATTCGCGACCGGGACAAAGCCAAGAAGCGTGGCCCGAGACTGCCAGGGGTCGGCCTGGCCCAGTGGACCTACCGCACCAGACGGGCCGGGTTGTTCGCCCATTCCCACAAGGGCGTCGTACACGGGGCTGCGACTCTCTTCCAGATGGCTGCCCAAGTGGACTACCTGGTCACCGAGTTGGGCACGTCCTACAAGAAGGTCGACGAAGTGGTACGCAAACCCGATGTCACCGTCGAGGCCGCATCGGATGAGATCGTCTACTCCTTCGAGATCCCCGGGTCGATCCTGGACGAGAACAACAAGAGGCTGCCTCGCGACCACTCGCGGGTGCAGAAGGTGTTCGCCGAACGGCGCGAACACTCACGGCGTGCGCTGAAGGCGCACGGGGCATCGAAGGCGTAGCAGCCAGCGCATCATCGTGGCCTCACCCTGGCGGCGCCACCGGCGCTCAGCGACGGCCGGCGAATGGCGCCGCCGGGGCCCCTCAGACCTCCTCAACGGATGGCGAGCCATCGGCTGGGTAGGCCGCGACGACGGCCCGCACCGCATCGGAAACCTCTACTCCGGCGTGATTCCAACTGTCCCGTAAAGGTTCGCCTGCCACCACGCGCAAGGGCACGACCCCGGTCCACGTATCGGTCTGCCCCTGCGGCGGCGGCGTAGACCCTCCTGTCCGGCTCTTGAACAACCATGAACCGTCCTCGATCGGCAACCATAAACACATGGTGGCCGCTATCTCTTTCGTTGTGGCTGAGGGTATCTCCGCTGTCCGGCCCGGCAGCAGGCTATCGGTCAGCGTGGCCAGGGCCTGAGCAGCCTCGTCGCGGCACAGTACCTTCGCGTAGCCGCGCAGGACAGCGCTGCGGTAGTTCGCCGAGGACTGGAAGGCATTCCAGGCGAGAACCAATCCGTCCAAGGAGAAGACCGTCAGTGTCACGGGCGCTCCGGCGGCCACGTGCTGCAAGGCCCCTGCCCCGGTTGAGCCGTGTAGGAGCACCCGGTCCCCGTCCCGTACGAACAGCATCGGAACCGACCACGGTGCCCCGTCCAGAACCGTGGACAGCACACCCGTGTGAACGCTGTCCAACAGTTCGTCCAGGGCGGCACGCTCCTGGCAACCGCGGTCCGATTTACGGGTCAGCTGGCCGAGAGTCTTTATGGTCATGACTCCATGGTCAACCACGAATCGGTCTAGGTGAGAAGACCAAAGACCACCTCTTCTTCAGGACCAATCTGCTAGCTTGCCGTGGTGGACGACTCCTGGCAGACGACCTTGCAGCTGTCAGCGGGGCCCGCTCCCCTCTGCCGGCGAATCAGCGCGAGCGTCATCGCGGCGCTCGCTGACGGGACGCTGGCCGCGGGCGACGCATTGCCACCCACCCGCCAACTGGCCAGGCACCTCGGCGTCAGCCGAGGAGTCGTCGTCGCGGCCTACGAGGAACTCGGCGCGGCGGGCTTTGTCGAAGCCCGCACCGGAGCAGGAACATTCATCCTCGCTGGAGCCGATCTTGCCGCCGCGGCCGCCAGGAACGCTTCAACGGACCGGTCTGCCCATGCGGCCCTGCCGCATACCGGGCCCATCACGACACGGTCTCAGCAGTCCGCGGGCAAGGCGAACGCCGCATCTGGCGACCGGGCCGATTCCGCGAAGACCGGCGCCACCGAACTCGATCTGCGGCCTGGGCAGGCGGAGCCAGGTCTCATCGTCACCGGCGACTGGCGTGCTGCCTGGCGCTACGCCGCCAGCACACCTGCCCGGGCACAGGCGCTGAGCACGGTCCGGCACCCGGAACTACAGCAAGCGCTGGCAACCCACCTGCGCCGGTTTCGCGGCATCCCGGTCACCGGCGAGGATGTCGTCGTCGTGCCGGGCGCCAGCGCTGCATTCACGCTACTTGCGGTCGCTGCTCAGCTTGCGGGACGCAGCGTGGGCGTCGAGGAACCGGGCTATCGACGGGTCAGGTATGCCCTGGGTAGGTGTGGGGCTCTGATCCGGCCGGTGCCGGTTGACGCCGACGGCCTTGACCCTCGATTGCTGCACGATGACGCCTGCGTGTACGTGACGCCCGCCCATCAATACCCGCTCGGTTCCCGGATGCCGGTCGCTCGTCGTGCCGAACTGCTGAATTGGGCTGAGCGGCAAGGCTCCCTGATCATCGAGGACGACTACGACGGCGAGTTCCGGTACGGGGTGCCGCCCATGCCTGCGGTGTGTTCGATGAAGGGAGCGCGAGACCGGGTGGCCTACGTGGGAACCGCATCAAAGGTTCTTACCCCAGATCTCGGACTGGCCTGGGTAGTACCGCCGCCGGAACTCGTCACTGCGGTGCGGCAGGCGCAGGACGATGTGGCGCTGGGAGCCTCGCCGGTCGCCGCCAGGGCGTTGGCGCGGCTCATCGACACCGGCGCCCTGAGCCGGCATCTAGCCCGCGCCGGCCGGCTGTACCGGGCCAGGCGCGACGCCCTGGTCCGGGCTTTGTCGCCAACCGTGCCCGATGTGCAGGTCAGCGGCGTCGAAGCAGGCATCCACCTCGTAGCCATGATGGAGCCGCACGTGGACGACGTGGCCCTCGTTGAGCGGTTGGACGCGATGGGACTGAAAGTAGAACCGTTGAGCCGCTACTACGTGGGGCGGGGCCGGTCCGGCCTGGTGATCGGGTATGCACGACTACCTGAATCTCTTGCCGGGCAAGCTGTCCGACGTATTCACGACGCGATGCGTTCACGATAGACCACTGCTTGGCTACCGGCCGGAGACCACCGCGTGGCTACCGGCCGGACACATGCTCAACGCTGGACGCACTAGGCACCCGTTCACCGGGCCAGGACCGGGTCCCGGCGTGAGCTGCCGGCGACCAGGTCGTTCAGCGCAATACTGGTCCGCCGATCCGATGAGTAGATCGCGACCCCTTGCATTCCACGCGTGAGGAGCACCTTGTAAACGTTGCGCACCAACCGATCGAAGTGGCAGTCCGGAACCGAGGTCCGGTTACGGAAGGCGGGATCCTTGTTGGCGTCTCTGATGACGACCCACTCGCCGTCGCGATACACCAGGTCGGGACCGATGATCACTCCCGCGTAGTCGTATTCGAAACCCTGGGCGGTGTACACACACCCTACTTGGGCGAATCCCGCCGGGTCGGTGGCCCACAGCGCGGACGGGGGCGCCCCGCCGATCGCCCGGTCACCCTTGAGATTCCACGGTCGCGCCCAGTTCCCGATCTGCACGTCCGCCACCAACGTGCCGTCCGGATTGGGGTCGCTCCACGGCCAGCAGTAACCAGCGCTCATGCGAGCCGAGTAGCCAGCCTCTCGGCGGCTTTCGAGCCACAGCTCCATTTCCTCCGGCGATTGCGCGACGAAGACGGCGAAGTCCGAGTCGCCTTGCCAGCGAGTCGGATTGCCCGGTGCGAGGCCGAGCAGTCGCTCCACCCACTGCACGTAGGCCAACGACCCACCACAACGGAACTGGTCGTCGAGCCGGACATGCAGCACGTCGATTCCGCGCGCGGCGGCCGCGGCGCTGATGTCGGCAACAGTGCCGAGCTCGCCCGGACGCACGACTTGGTTCTCGTCCAGCAGGAAGACCGGAGTTCTAGCGGCAGAGAACAACTCGTCGATCTGAGCCCGGCCGCTACGCAACGACTTCTTGGTGAACCGGTTCGCCGATGTCTGCCTGATCCGATGTGCCTCATCGAGAATCAGCACGTCGATGTCATTCGGGTCGGCTTCCATGAACGAGTTGAAGTACTGAAAAGCCTTGCGCACCCGCGGCGACCCCTTAGCGGCCACCTTCCGCAAGGTCCGGGTGAACGACTGAGATCCAGTGGCATGGACAACTGTGCGTCCCTGCCGGGCCAGGTGCCCCATCAGGGACAGGGCGATGACACTCTTGCCCGACCCGGGTCCACCGGAAACAATCACCGCGGTCTTGGAGTCCTGACGCCGCGCGCTGGCTGTGACGTGCCGAACGTATTCAAAAGCGTCGTGCTGCTCGTCCAACAAGACGAAGGACTCCCGACGTTGGACTTCCTCAGCGGCAACGGCCATCAACTGCTTGGAGGGAGCAACCCGGCTGCCCTCCAACAGATCCGCAGGGTCGGCTCCACTCTGCGGGGCGAAATACGATGCCAGGTAGCGGCGGAACTCACTGCGGCGCTGCCCGGTGAAAAGCCGGCTGAGCGCATTACCGGGCCGCTCGAGCAGATCGGCCACACCGAGGTCCGTGGCGTTGTGCAGGTAGGCGGCACCGGCCACAGCATCCGGATCGTCGGCCAAGACTGCCACAAAGTTCTGAAGGTACTCACAGTAGTCCTGCACCTGCTCACCGGGATGAAGCACCGGCCTGCCGTAGCCCTCGACACGCACCAGGGTGTCACTGTCTTCGAACCGCTCGGCGAATGTCCACTGCTTCAGTTCCACGACCAGGTAGGCCGGTTTGCCGGTCCGTGCACCTAGCCCGGCCAAGACGACATCGGCCCGTTTGCTCGTCAGCGGTAGCCGGTATTCCACCAGCAGTTCCACTCCGGTGCGATCCGCGTCCTGTAGGTCCGCGACCAGCACCGGCAAGCTTCGCACCCACGACCGCTGCTCGCTTTGTGCCGGCCGCCGCCCTGTTCTGATCACCATCTGTTCCGCCAACCGATCAGCCAGATGCGCTTCCACCTGCGAAAAGCTGGCTGCGGAACAGCGGAACAACGATGACATGAACTGTGCTCCCGGAATACACGCCGACGCGTGCGGGGGAGCATGTCCGCGTTCGGAAGCTCGTCGATCCGCCTATCGAACCCGACTCTAGTGTTGCGTGTCGTTAGTTGCTTTATGGTTGGTGGTTCGGAAGAATGTGTTTATGGCGAATTATCCGGCCCCAGCATTGACACTCCGGGAAGGCGACCGAGACGAGTTGGAATCCTGGACACGATCGACGACGATTCGTGCGGGCCTGGCGATGAGGGCCCGGATCGTGCTGCTCGCCGCGGAAGGGGTAGCGAACACGCGGATCGCGGCCGAGGTGGGGACCACAACGATGTCGGTGTGGAAGTGGCGGAACCGGTATACCCGGGCCGGTGTTGAGGGCCTGGTCGATGCGCCTCGGGCGGGGCGACCCAAACGGGTCGACGAGAAGCGGATCATCACGGCAACGCTTCAGGGGCCGTCGAAGAGCCTCGGGGTGACGCATTGGTCGTCCCGGTTGTTGGCGAACCACTTGAAGATCGGCAACGCAACAGTGGCGCGAGCATGGCGCAAGTACGGTGTGCAGCCCTGGCGATCCGAGACGTTCAAGTTCTCCACCGACCCGGAACTCGTAGGCAAGGTCACCGACATCGTGGGCCTGTACCTGGCGCCACCCGAGAACGCGATCGTGCTGTGTGTGGACGAGAAGAGCCAGATCC
>PDSI01000204.1 GCA_002748415.1 Micrococcales bacterium
ACCTTGCCGGTGAGCGGGACGTACAGCGACGCGCAGCGGAAGGTGTACGAGTTGGTGCTGGCGGCGGCCGACGCGGCGTTCGAGCAGGTGGTGCCGGGCGCCAAGTTCCGTGACGTGCACGACGCCGCGATGCGGGTCCTGGCCCACGGGCTGGCCGACTGGGGATTGCTCCCGGTCGATGCGGAATCGGCCCTGGACGAGCAGTCCGGGTCCCAGCACCGCCGGTGGATGGTGCACGGCACCTCCCACCACCTGGGCATCGACGTGCACGATTGCGCGCAGGCCCGCCGGGAGATGTACCTGGACGGTGAGCTGGCGCCGGGCATGATCTTCACGATCGAACCCGGCTTGTACTTCATGCCCGACGACGAGCTGGTCCCGGCCGAGCTGCGCGGCATCGGGATCCGCATCGAGGACAATGTGCTGGTCACCGAGGACGGGTACGAGAACCTGTCCGCCGCCCTGCCCCGCCGGCCGGACGAGGTCGAGGCGTGGCTGTCCGACCAGCAGGGCCGCCGGTCTTGACGGACCCGCCGGGCCGGGTTCAGCGCTCGCCCTCCTCCTGCTCCCGCGAGGACTGGCCTTCGGCCTCGCGGCGGGCCTGCTCAGCTTTCTTCCGGGCGATCATCTCGCTGTAGGTCGGCCCGGATACAGCGGCCGGCGCCGGTTCGGGCGGGGACTGCGCCGGTTCGGGCGGGGACTGCGGCCGCGGTGGGGGTTGCTGCCCCTGCCACTGCGGCTGCCCGCCGGTGCCGGGATGCGCGGCACCCTGCGGCCGCCCGGGTCCCGGCCGCCCGGATCCCGGCATCCCGGAGCCAGGCCAGCCGCCCGTTCCGGCCTGACCGCCGGCCCCTTCTTGACCGCCGGTTCCCGCCTGGCCGCCGGTTCCTGGCTGGCTGCCCGAGGACGGGCCCGCACCCCACGGTCCACCCTGCTGACCCGCCGGGTACCGGCCACCGGGATGCTGAGCGCCGGCGGCGGCCCGGTCCCCGCCGGCGGGTTCGCCGCCCTGGTGGGCCTGCCGGAGCCCGGCCGCCACCGCGTCGGT
This sequence comes from Micrococcales bacterium, assembly GCA_002748415.1. Classification (GTDB taxonomy): domain Bacteria; phylum Actinomycetota; class Actinomycetes; order Actinomycetales; family CAWJMD01. The sequence goes on from PDSI01000204.1 coordinate 1,049, forward strand.
CATGCCGGCCAGCATCTGCTGGGCCTGCCCGGCGTATTCCGGTGTACACCAGACCGCGTACTGGGCCGCCACCATCTGTGAGGTAGAGGTGAAATCGCGCCGGCCGCCGGTCATCGCGTAGGAGACCAGCCCGAAGATCATGCCGAATCCGGCGCCGATCGCGATGGTCGAGGTCAGCGTCGCCGCGAAATCCCGCTGCTCCAGGAAGGCGAACAACACCCCGACGAACAATCCGATATAGGCGCCCGAAACGGCGGCGGCCAACGCCACGCGGCCATAGGTCAACCGGCCGGTGACCCGCTCGACCAGCTTGAGATCGGTACCCACGATCGAGACATATTGAACCGGAAACTTGTTGTCCGACAAGTAGTCGACGGCCTTCTGCGCCTCCGCGTAGCTGGGATAGGTCGCGACCGGACCGCCGGGCGGCATGCTCGGCATTCGCGGCGCCCGACGATTGTTCGGATCCGGCACGACGTGCTCCTCATCTGCTCATGGACGCCCCGGCCCATCAGGAGGTGCCGGGCGCCGTCCTCATTGCAACGCCGCCCACGAGGCTATCGTTCCGCTGCCGGAACCCTCCGCCGCCCAGCACCGATGCACGTGGTCACCGATACCCGGCTTGCGGAGGTCGTTGCGCGGCCGCGCCCGGTGTGTGCGGGCTACCGGCGTGCGCGGGCTACCGGCCCGACGTGCTCCAGTGCCACGGCTCCTGCGGGTAGTTAAACAGCCCATATCTGGGCGCGTTTGCCTTCAGCCAGGCGTATTCCCGCGAATCCTTCTTGATCGAGCCGCTGCCGTTGCGGAAGTCCAGCGCCCGCCCGCTTTCATGCATGGACGTACCGGGGATAGCGGTCGGCGGGTTGCAATCCTTGGCAGGCTTCTTCCACACGTTCTCGTGCGTCTCGCCAC
>PDSI01000176.1 GCA_002748415.1 Micrococcales bacterium
AGACGACGAGGTGCGTATCGTCTGTGCGGACATGACCACCGGAAACCCCTCCGGCAGCCCCTTTGTCAGCACCATTGGCGGGCTGGAACCGGAGGCGATGACCGGGTGGGCCGCCTACGCCGGCGGCGTGGTGTGGGCACTGCGAGAACATGGTCTGCCCGCGCGTGGACTGAACATCGCCTTCGCCGGCGAAGTTCCGTTGGGCAGTGGGCTGTCCAGCTCTGCGGCGCTGGAGTGTTCGATCGCGCTGGCGACCTGCGCGGCCTGGGGTGTGCCGGACACACTGGCGCTGCGGCGCGACCTGGTGAGCGCCTGCGTCCGCGCCGAACAGGACGTGGCTGGGGCCCCGACCGGCGGAATGGACCAGACCGTTTCACTGTTCGGGCAGGCCGGGCACGCGTTGCTGATCGATTGCGCCTCATGGCAAACCACTCCTGTCCCGTGGCGGCTACCCGACGGGGTGCAGCTGCTGGTGGTCGACACCCGCGCCAGCCATGCACTGGTTGACGGGCAGTACGGATCACGGCGGGACGAATGCGCAGCGGCGGCGCGGGCACTGGGTGTCGGCTCGCTGCGGGATGTCTGCGATGACGATGTACCGGACACGCTCGTCGACCCGATGCTGCGCCGCCGGGTCCGGCACGTGTTGACCGAGAACAACCGGGTAGGCACAGCCGTCGAGGCCCTCACCGACAGCGATCCGGCCCGGCTCGGACAGACTTTCGCCGAATCTCACGCCTCGATGCGGGACGATTTCGAGATCTCGTGCCCGCAGCTGGATGCCGTGGTCGAGACCGCGATGAGCTGCGCCGCGTACGGGGCCCGGATGACCGGCGGTGGGTTCGGCGGCTGCGCGATAGTACTCGCCGACGCGGACCGCATCCCGCGCATCAGGATCGCTGTGGACCATGCCTTCCGCGAACGGGGCTGGCCGGAACCGGGCTTTCTGGACGCGGTTGCCTCCGAGGGGGCCCGGCGGGTGACTGATCCCAGGTAAGGACCGCCCTGGACGCGCCCGCCGCGGACAGACCCGCCCGCGCGGCAACCGTCCGCCCGCTTTCGTCGCCCGATCGGAGCGCTTTTCAGACAATCCAGCCGCTATGGCGCCGTTAGGGTACGTCGGGTAGCGGCGCGCCGGCGCCATACGTCCCATAACAGCGCCATAGCGGCAGATCTGGGTGAATTATGGTTCCTGGCGACCGCGCCCAAGCATCTCAACCCGGACGGGCGACGGCTCACCGCACGCGGCGCCACCGCAACGCCGAAACCCCACCGCTCCGAAGACCTGCCGGCTCAAGAACTGCCAGCTCAAGAACTGCCAGCTCGAAGACCCGCCGATTCAGCGTCGCAGCAATCGTTCTTTCAACGCCGTGTAGGGCGGCCAGGTCAGTGCCGCCAGGTTGAGGCCACGCTTCTTGTGCAGCACAGCCCGGTCGTGGCTGAACGTCCGGACGCTGCTCTCACCGTGGTAGGCACCGAAACCACTCGCGCCGACGCCTCCGAACGGCAGTTCATTCACCACCAGCTTCCCGGTGGTCTGCCACCGGCACCACCGGCAGTACCGGTCCGAAGATCTCCTGCTGCATGACGGGGTCGTCCAGGGATACGTCGAGCAGGACTGTCGGTGCGACGTACCTGTCGGCGAGGTCGACCTGGCCACCCAGAAAGACCGTTCCGCAGTCCAGCAGTCCGGCGATCCTGCGCGTGTGGCGCTCGGTGACGATACGCCCGTAGTCCGGTGAGGACTGCGGGTTGTCCCCGTAGCGGGACAGGACCTCGCGGCGCACCTCCTCGGCCAGCCGCGGCGCAACTTCAGGCGTGGTGAGCACGTAGTCGGGCGCGACGCAGGTCTGGCCACAGTTGCTGAACTTGCCCCAGACAAGCCACTTCGCGGCCTGCGCGACCGGGTAGGAGTCGTCCACCCAGACCGGACACTTGCCACCGAGTTCCAGCGTCACCGGGGTGAGGTGCCGCGCGGCGGCCGTCATGACGCTTCGTCCGACAGCACTGCTTCCGGTGAAGAAGATGTGGTCGAACTGCCGTTCCAGCAGCGCGGTCGCTTCGGCGACTCCGCCCTCGACCACCTGTACGGCCTGCGAGTCCAGGTACCGGGGAACACACTGGGCCAGGACTGCCGACGAAGCCGGGGCCAACTCACTCGGCTTCAGCACCGCCGTATTCCCGGCGGCCAAGGCACCGGCCAATGGCATGAGCAGCAGGTGAACCGGGTAGTTCCAAGCGCCCATGATCAGCACCGTTCCTACTGGTTCCCGTCGGATCCAGGCGCGAGCGGGCGCCAGGACCAGTGGCCTCGCAACGGTCCTGTCCTTGGTCCAGCGGCGAAGATTCCGCTCGGCGTGCCTGACTTCGCCGAGGACTGCGGCGACCTCGCTCACGTACGCCTCGAACGGATGCCTGCCCAGGTCTGCGTGGACAGCTGCCTCGATTGCCGGTCCCTGCTCCTCGAGCATCGCCCGCATGCCGGCCAGCTGCCGGCGACGCCAGTCCAAGGGTCGGGTGCGGCCAGACCGGAATGCCTCCTGCGCGGCGTTCACGTGGTCATGGATGCCGGACCCCGAGGTTTCGGTGTCCGCTGATCGTTTCGTGTTCGTCAGGCGTACCGTTTCTGTCTGGAAGGAGCCACGACGCATCGCTATAGCGCGAGTCGCTGGCGCACCACATCGGCCAACTCGTCCGCGACCCGCTGCGCCTGGCCGGTGTCGGCGGCCTCCACCATAACCCGCACCAGCGGTTCGGTGCCGGACGGGCGCAGGAGCACCCGGCCGGTGTCACCGAGTTCCTGCTCGGCGGCGGCCACCGCTTCCTGCACGTCGGCGTCGGCGGCGCACCGGGCCCGGTCGACGCCTGACACGTTGACCAGCACCTGCGGCAGCCGGGTTACTACCGCAGCCAGCTCTGCCAAGCTGCGGCCGGTCCGGCTCATCCGGGACAGCACTTGCAACGCGGTCAGAATCCCGTCACCGGTGGTCGCGTGATCCAGGAGCAACACGTGCCCGGACTGCTCGCCACCCAAGTTGTACCCACCGGCTCGCATGTCCTCCAACACGTACCGGTCGCCGACCGCGGTGCGGCGCATCGTGATTCCGGCTCGATCCATGGCCAAGCGCAACCCCAGGTTGCTCATCACCGTGGCCACCAGAACGCGGTGCGCGAGCGTGCCGGCCTCATCCATCGCAAGCGCGAGGATGCCCATGATCTGGTCGCCGTCGACGACGGCACCGTTCGCGTCCACGGCCAGGCACCGGTCCGCGTCGCCGTCGAAGGCGACACCGGCGTCGGCGCCCGCTTCCAGGACCGCCGCCTGCAACTGGTCCAAGTGGGTGGAGCCGTACCCGTCGTTGATGTTCAGCCCGTCCGGGCGGGCGCCGATCACCTCGACCTCGGCACCTGCCGCGGCCAACGCCCGCGGCCCCACATCGCTGGACGCGCCATGGGCACAATCGGCGATCACCCGCAGCCCGTTCAGCGGAGCCGGCAACGTGGTCACGATGTGGTCGATGTACCGGTCGGCGGCTCGCGCGGGCTCCAGATGCAGGCGGCCTACGTCGGCGCCGGTGGGACGCTGCCACTCCTCCCGCATCCGGGCCTCGATGCGGTCCTCGAGCGTATCGGCCAGCTTGTGCCCGGAATGATCGAAGAACTTGATCCCGTTGTCCGGCATCGGGTTGTGCGAGGCGGACAGCATGACACCGAGGTCCATGCCCAGGTCCGGCACCAGATGAGCGATGGCCGGGGTCGGTAGCACGCCGACGTCGGTGACGTCGACCCCGGCGCTGGCCAAACCAGCAGCCACGGCAGCAGCCAGGAACTCGCCACTGGCCCGCGGGTCCCGTCCGACGACTGCGCGCAGCCGCCGGTCATCGCCGACACGCTCGCCCAGGATATGGGCTGCGGCAACGGAAAGGTCGAGGGCCAGCTCCGCGGTGATGTCGACGTTGGCGCACCCACGCACACCGTCGGTGCCGAACAGGCGACCCAAGGCGCCTACCGCTTCGAGTACTGCGGGGCCTTACGAGCCTTCTTCAGGCCGGCTTTCTTCCGCTCCTTGATCCGGGCGTCACGGCTGAGCAGGCCCACCTTCTTCAACTCCGGGCGGTTCGCACTGTGGTCGATCTCGTTCAGCGCGCGGGCGATTCCCAACCGCAACGCACCGGCCTGCCCGGAACTACCGCCGCCGTCGATGCGGGCGATGACGTCGAACCGGTCTTCGACGCTGGTCACCCGAAACGGCTCGTTCACCAGCTGCTGGTGCACCTTGTTGGGGAAGTACTCCTCCAGTGTGCGGCCGTTGACCTTCCACGACCCGGAACCCGGCAGCAAACGTACCCGGGCAATCGCCCGCTTGCGCCGGCCGGTGGCAGCGCCGGGAGCGGTGATGGATGATCCGGTGTTGGCCGGGGCCTGAGTCTCGGTGGTGTAGCTAGACGGTGCTTCCTCGTCCACGTCGTCCAAGACGTCGACTGCTGGCTCGCTCACGGTACTCCTTCGGTGCCAGTACCTACTGGCTGACCTGGTTCATCTGGTAGGGCTGAGGTTTCTGGGCGCTGTGCGGGTGCTCCGGCCCGGCGTAGACCTTGAGCTTGCGCATCATCTGCCGGCCCAGGCTGTTCTTGGGCAACATGCCACGTACGGCCTTCTCGACCACCTTGGTGGGGTGCCGGTCCAGCAGCTGGCTGTAGTCGGTGGCCTTCAGGCCACCCGGGTAACCGGAGTGGCGGTAGGCCATCTTCTGTTCCCGCTTGCTGCCGGTCAGCGCAACCTTGTCGGCATTGACGATGATCACGAAGTCGCCGGTGTCGACGTGCGGAGCGAACGTGGCCTTGTGCTTGCCACGCAGCAGCTGAGCGGTCTGCGAGGCCAGCCGCCCGAGCACGACATCGTTCGCGTCGATGACATGCCACGTGCGGTCGATGTCGCCGGGCCTGGGGGTGTAGGTACGCACGTCTCGCCAGCTTTCATGATCGTGATGTGGTGCTCGCGAGGCTCCGCAGGATAATGCCGGACAATCAGGCGGCGACGACGCAAGCGCAGCGCGTGGGCGTACCAACGCGCACAACGACGCTCAAGACTACCGACTCAGGTATCCGGGGGTCAAAACGCCAGCACCCTACCGGCGCCCACTCGCCGGCCGGACCGGTCAGGCGACAGGCTCTTCCATGATGTGCATGGCGGCTTCCTCGGCGCTGGCCGCACCGCCGTCGATGCCGACGTCACGCCCGACCATGTGCCACGAGTCGCCGTCCACGCCGCCGGTGTCCATGAACATCAACCGGCCCGCGCGCCGGTTACCACCGGAGTATTCCTCGTCGGGCTCCTCGCCGTCGCCGAGGCCGGCCTCCGGCTCCTCCTGGCGCATCCGCTCTTCCAACGACTCACCCCGGCGCTGTTCCTCCCCGGTGGTGCCGTACCGGCCGCACACGCGAGGCTTCTCCGGCGGCGAATAGCCAGAGTCCAACAGGTCATCTGCGTTAGGTTCGCCGAGGGCGTCTTCCATATCCAGCTCGCCGGTGTGGTCGAGCGCACCGTCTGCCTGGGGTTGATAGACGTCGTCGCCGAACGCGTCGTTGCGTTCCATGGGGCCCATAGTGCCACGGAACTGGCCGCCGGAACCCAGCACTGTAGACAAAATCACACGAGAACCGGTGCACCGGGCGGCGGCCGAACGGCACGGCCGGCCGGAGGGTGATTGGTCTACCGCCGTCAGCGGGCCCGGAATCTGCGGGCCCGGCGGGCCTGTGCCGCCAATTCCTCAGCTGGTGGGTAGGCGACTTCTTCCAGCGTCAGCCCGTGCGGGGCAGCCACCGTGACACGGCAGTCGCGGACCCCGGCGGCCAGCAGTTGCGCCGGCCAGCCGGTGCCTTGGCGGCCCTCGCCGACGGCGAGACTGGCGCCCACGATCATCCGCACCATGTGATGGCAAAGCGCATCCGCGCGCAGATCCAGGAGCACCAGCCCGGCCGGGTCACGAGACCAGCCGAGACCCAGCATCGTGCGGACGGTGCTGGCTTTTTCGCGCGGAATACAAAATGGCAAGAAATCGTGCTCGCCCAGCAGCGGCTGCACGGACTCGTGCATCGCCGGGACGTCGAGTTCGCGCCGGTGCCACACCACGTCGCGGCGCCGCACGGGGTCCCGGGTACCAGGCCGGTCGGCCAACCGGTAGCGATAGCGGCGCCACAAGGCGCCGAACCTGGCGTCGAAGTCCTCGCCGACGGGTTGGGCATGGGTGACGACGACGTCGGCGGGCAGCACCGCAGCCAGCCGGGTCAGCAGGGCCTGCGCCGGCGCGGCACCGCTGCGGCCGGGCAGTGCGGCCCAGCGCTGCGGGTCCAGGTCCAGGTGGACCACCTGACCACGCGCGTGCACGCCGGCGTCGGTACGCCCCGCGACGGTCAGGTTGCGGGGGGCCTCGCGCAGCAACGTCGTGAGGGCCTCGGTCAATTCTCCGGCGACGGTGCGCACTCGAGGTTGTGCCGCCCACCCGTGAAAGTCGGTGCCGTCGTACCGCACATCCAGTCGCACCCGCACCGGAAGGAGCCTACCGGGGCACGGCCGGCAGCCGGCGCGGCTCGATCCGTTCCTCCTGAACGCCCTCACCAGCGCGCCGCACCAGGTAGGCCCCGGCACGGTCGCGTTCGGTGAGCGCCTCGGCCATCTCGGTGCCCCGGTACAGCAGGCCGACGCCGTCATCGGTGCAGTAGGTGTCGGGCAGCACCTGGCGAGCCACCAGATCGTGAATGGTCGGGCGGCGGCGGCGTTCGCTGTCGTAGTGCACGCCGTTGCCGTAGGGCAGGAACGCCAGGCCGTTGGTGACGGCCCGCAGCTGCGGGCCGAACGAGTCGGTGGATCCGCCGACGTGCCAGCAGATGGACCCGGCGGACACCCCGGACAGCACCACCCCGGCTTGCCAGCAGTCCCGCAGGATCTCGCCGAGCCCGTGCACCTGCCACACCGCCAACAGGTTGGCCACCGACCCGCCGCCTACCCAGATGACGTCCTGGCCGTTCAGATGGGCGGCGATGTCCGGGACGTTCGGCATGGAGAACAGCTTCAGGTGGCTCAGCTGGAACCCGGCGACTCGCGCCGCCTCGTCGAAGGAGTGCATGGCCGCGGCCTGGTCGCCGCCGGCGGTATTGATCATGCACACTCGTGGCGTCCGGCCCGTAACACCGGCCAGATCGACGGCGTAGTGCAACAGCGGCCCGAATCGGCGCTCCAGCCATTCGTCGGCCACGAATCCGCCGGATGTGGCCAGGATGGTGGGTTGGTCGGCAGGCACCCCGGAAGGGTAATGCACGCCGGGTGAGAGTTACGCTTGACCCATGGATGGCACCGACATTCTCGTGGACGCGGCCGGCCGGCAAATCGACATTGCCGCCCGGGTGTTGGACGGCATCGACCAGCAGACGCTGCACCACATGCCCGCGGGCAAACACAACAGCATCGCCTGGCTGGTGTGGCACTCCGCACGCCAGCAGGACCTGCAGTTGAGCATGCTGACCGGGCTGGAGCAGCTGTGGAGCGCCGGCGACTGGGGCCCACGGATGGGCATCGACCGGCCGGCCACCGAAATCGGGTTCGGCGACGGCGTGGAGGACGTCGCGCGGCTGCAGGTGGCGGACGTGGCCGCGCTGAGTGAGTATCTGGCCGAGACGGTTCGCGCACTGCAGGAGTACGTCCGCTCGTTGTCCACGGCCGACCTGGACTACGTCATCAACGCGTCCTGGGATCCACCGGTGACACGTGGGATCAGGCTGGTCAGCATGATCGACGATGCGGTGCAGCACCTGGGGCAGGCCGCCTACGTGCGGGGCTTGGCCGCGGACTGGTCCATCGGCTACTGAGGCAGCCTGCGAGGGCTCCCGCCGCCACTCACTCGCCGCTCACCGTCGCCGGTTCGCAGTTCGAACCGCAGATGATCGCCACCACACGCTCACCGGTGGCCGGGACGTAGGAACCGGATCGGATCGCGGCCAGGGTCGCAGCACCACCCGGTTCGGCAACCAGCCGGAACTCCTGCCACAGTTCCCGTTGGGCGGCGCGGATCGCGTCGTCGCACACCAGCACGGACTCATCGACGAAAGCATTGACCAGCGGCCATGGCACATGGCCTAGCACGCGCGCGCCCAGCGAATCCGCTGCCACACCAGCAACGTCGACCTCGACCGGGCGTCCGGCCGCACGGGCGGCGTGTAGACAACACGCCGTCTCCGGTTCCACACTCACGATCCGGACCCGGTCACCGAACCACGCCGCCTGCCCGGCAATCAGGCCGCCACCACCGGCGGCCACCAGCACCGTGTCGAACCCGCCGAGCTGCTCGTCGAGTTCGACCCCGATGCTGCCCTGACCGGCGACGGTCGCCACATGGTCGTACGGGTGCACCATGAGCGCGCCGGTCGTGGCGCGCCGGGCGTCGCACGCCAGCTGGGCGTCGTGATAGTAGCCGTCGACGACGACGGCGACGGCTCCGAACCGTTCAATGGTGAGCCGCTTCAGGTCCGGTGAGGTGGACGGCATGTAGATCTCGGTCGGATACCCGAGTGCCCTGCCGGCGTAGGCCAGCGCGGCACCATGGTTGCCGCCGCTGGCTGCGATCAGGCCGGCCGGGGGAATCGCCGGCTCGGTCAGCACCCGGTTGAACGCGCCGCGGGTCTTGAACGAGCCGGCGTGTTGCAGCAGTTCGAGCTTCAGCGTGATGCCCCGGTATTCCAGCACCGGAGTCCGGCGCACGCGACCGGCGAGGCGAGCCGCAGCGGCCGCGACGTCCTCGGGGCCGACCTGCGGTATTGCCCCGTCCGCCGTGCGCCTCACCAGGTCATCCTCTCACCGCCGTGCCGCCCGGGTGACGGCTCGCGCCAGCGGCACCGGCCCGGACGAGCCGCGGCGGCCACCCGCGGAGCCCGGTCCCGCCGCTGCTCGGCACGTGGGCCATGATGGGATGAGCGCATGAGCGGCCCAGCACTACCACCGATGGATGCACCGCCCTGGCTCGGCGGCCGGACCGGCCCGGGCGTCTGCTGCGTGCTGGCGCCCAATCCTGGGCCGATGACGCTGGACGGCACCAACACCTGGGTGATCACACACGGCCGGGACGCAAGCATCATCGATCCAGGCCCGGCCGATGAAACCCACCTGCGTGCGGCCGTGCACCACGCCCGGGCCGCGGGCGCCACGGTCCGCTGGGTGCTGCTGACCCACCACCACGCCGACCACAGCGAGGGTGCCCGCCGATGCGCCGAGCTGGCCGGCGGAGTCGGGGTGCGGGCACTGGACCCGCAGTACCGGCTCGGTTCGGAAGGCTTGGCCGACGGTGACGTGATCGACCTCGACGGCCGACAGCTGCGGGTCGTCGAGACACCCGGACATACCCGCGACTCGGTCTCGTTCCTGCTCGACGGCGACAACGGGGTCGACCTGCTGGCGGGCGACACCGTGCTCGGCCGGGGCACATCGGTGATCGCCCATCCCGACGGCGCGCTCGGCCCCTACCTGGACTCGCTCGCCCGGTTGCGGCATGTGGTGGACCAGCACGGCCACGTTCAGGTACTGACCGGGCACGGGCCGGCGCTTGCCGATGCGGCGCAGGTCTTGCGCGCCTACGAGTTGCACCGCCGCGAGCGGCTTGTCCAGGTGCAGGAGGCGGTGGCCGCCGGGGCCCGTACTCCACGCCACGTGGTGCAAGCCGTGTACACCGACGTCCCACAACGCTTGTGGCCGACCGCGGAACTGACAGTTGCCGCCCAACTGGACTACCTACGTGACCGGTACCCGGGACTGCTCTGATACGGCGGCGCCGCACATGGGTCGCCCTGCATACCGCGAGCAAGCAATCGAACGCCGCGGCATGCTGAGGCCGCTCATGGCGCTGCCCCCGACCCGTCAGGGCCAGGGGCAGTCGTTTCGGCGCGGGCGCAGTCAGGACTCCTTGGCACCTGGAGCGCTGAAACCTGCTGCCTCGGCGGCCGCCTCGTCGGCGAACCAGACTTCGGCTTCGGTCTGTTCGTACCAGGGCGACTGTGGCCCGTGGTACTTCATCGAGTCCGCGTTGCCTTTGACCGGGAAACCCGGCGGCATGCCGCCGCTGACCAGCGGAGCATGCGACCCGGGACCGTAGGGGCCGTCCTCGGACTCCGCGAACACCGCAGGCTCCTCGGACGCCGCGGGCTCGGAGGGCTCCGCTGTCACCACCGGAATGGTCGTGGCCTCATCGGCACCGCTGGCGCCGGCATCCGCAGAGGTGTTGGCGGCGGCCGGTGCCGCCGCCTGCGGGACCTCGGTGGCGGCAGCCCGCTTGGTGGCCGCGGTGGCTTCCTTGGATGCCGCCGCGTAGGGCTCCTCGACCAGCGAAATCACGGCCATCGGGGCGTTGTCGCCCTTGCGGTTGCCGATCTTCACTACCCGGGTGTACCCACCGGGGCGGTCGGCCATCATCGGGGCGATCTCGGTGAAGAGGACGTGCACCACGCTCTTGTCCCGGATGACGGTCATCACCCGGCGCCGCGACGCCAGGTCCCCGCGCTTGGCGAAGGTGATCAGCCGCTCGGCGAGCGGGCGCAACCGCTTGGCTTTGGTGACCGTCGTCGTGATCGACCCGTGCTCGAAGAGCTGGGCGGCCAGGTTGGCCAGCATCAGCCGCTCGTGCGCTGGGCCGCCGCCCAGACGCGGCCCCTTGGTTGGGCTAGGCATGGTTACTCTCCTTGTGGATCAGTACTGCTCGTCCTCGACGAAGGACACGTCGTCGTCCTCGGCACCGTAGTTGGCCACCGCGAGGCTGGGATCGAACCCGGGCGGGGAATCCTTCAGCTGCAGGCCCATGTCGACGAGCTTCGCTTTCACCTCGTCGATGGACTTGGCGCCGAAGTTGCGGATGTCCAGCAGATCGGCCTCGCTGCGGGCGACCAGTTCACCCACGGTATGAATACCCTCGCGTTTCAGGCAGTTGTAGGAACGCACGGTCAGGTCGAGGTCCTCGATCGGCAACGCCAGGTCGGCGGCCAGCGCCGCATCGGTGGGCGAAGGACCCATGTCGATGCCCTCGGCCTCGACGTTGAGTTCACGGGCCAGCCCGAACAACTCCACCAACGTCTTGCCTGCTGAGGCCATGGCGTCCCGCGGACGGGTGCCCGGTTTGGTCTCCACATCGACGATGAGCCGGTCGAAGTCGGTGCGCTGCTCGACCCGGGTGGCCTCCACCCGGTAGGTCACCTTCAGCACCGGGGAGTAGATGGAATCGACCGGGATCCGGCCGATTTCGGCGTCGGCGGTCTTGTTCTGCACCGCCGAGACGTACCCGCGGCCCCGCTCGACGGTCAGTTCCATCTCGATCTTGCCGCTGTCGTTCAGGGTGGCCAGGTGCAACTCGGGGTTATGCACCTCCACACCGGCCGGCGGGGCGATGTCGGCGGCCGTGGCGGCGCCGGGGCCCTGCTTGCGCAGATACATCACCACGGGCTCGTCGTGCTCACTGGAGACGACGAGATCCTTGATGCTGAGAATGATCTCGGTGACGTCCTCGGTCACCCCGGGAATGGTCGAGAACTCGTGCAGCACATTGTCGATGTGGATGCTGGTCACGGCCGCACCCGGGATCGAGGAAAGCAGCGTGCGGCGAAGAGAATTGCCGAGGGTGTACCCGAAGCCGGGTTCCAACGGTTCGATGACGAAGCGCGATCTCTCGTCGGCGATCGTCTCTTCGGACAAGGTGGGACGTTGTGCGATGAGCACTGTAGGTTCCTTCCTGACCGAGCCCGCTATATGACTCGGGTCGAAAAGTCCGGCCCGGACTCCGTCCGCCGGGCCGGCGGCGCCCCGGAGGGGCTGACCGGCAACGGGACGGCGTCGCAGGCCGGCCCGTAGCCGGGGTTACTTCGAGTAGAACTCGACGATGAGCTGTTCGGCGACCGGGGTATCGATCACTTCACGGGCCGGCAGGCCGTGTACCAGGATGCGCATCTTCTCCAGCTGCACCTCCAGCCATGCGGGAACGTTCTTCTCCCCGTGGGTCTCCCGCAGAATCACGAACGGGGTGGCGTTCTGCGACTTGGGCTTGACATCGATGATGTCGTACTGGGACACCCGGAAGCTCGGAATGTCCACCTTCCTGCCGTTGACCAGGAAATGCCCGTGCGAAACCAGTTGGCGGGCATGCCGACGAGTCTGGGCGAGCCCGGCGCGGTACACCACGTTGTCCAGGCGGGACTCCAGGATGCGCAGCAGGTTCTCACCGGTGCGCCCGGGCTTGCGCACGGCCTCTTCGTAGTAACGGCGGAACTGCTTCTCCAGCACGCCGTAGGCGAACCGTGCCTTCTGCTTTTCCCGCAGCTGCAGGTTGTACTCGCTCTCCTTGACCCGCTTCCGGCCGTGCATACCGGGCGGGTAGGGGCGGTTCTCGAACGACTGGTCGTTGCCGATGAGGTCGACCATCAGCCGGCGCGACTTACGTGTGGCGGGTCCGGTGTATCGAGCCATTGTCTGTCTCCTTCAGTCCTGAACCGCTCAGACGCGGCGGCGCTTGGGCGGGCGGCAACCGTTGTGCGGGCTGGGCGTCACATCGGAGATGTTGCCCACCTCGAGCCCGGCGGCCTGCAGCGAACGGATGGCGGTCTCCCGGCCGGATCCGGGCCCCTTGACGAACACGTCCACCTTGCGCATGCCGTGCTCCTGGGCACGGCGGGCGGCGGCCTCGGCGGCCATCTGGGCGGCGAACGGAGTGGACTTGCGGGAGCCCTTGAAGCCGACCTGGCCGGCAGAGGCCCAGGAGATCACCGCACCGGTTGGGTCGGTGATGGAGACGATGGTGTTGTTGAAGGTCGACTTGATGTGCGCCTGGCCGGCGGCGATGTTCTTCTTTTCCTTACGGCGACCGCGCCGCGCTCCGGCGGCAGCCCGGGTCTTGGGGGGCATGAATATCTCCTACGCGAAAGGTGTCAGTGGTGATGCGGCGGAGTTCCCGCCTGCGCTACTAACGGGTGGCCTTCTTCTTGCCGGCCACGGTGCGCTTGGGGCCCTTGCGGGTGCGGGCGTTGGTCTTGGTGCGCTGCCCGTGCACCGGCAGTCCGCGACGATGCCGCAGCCCCTGGTAGCAGCCGATCTCGACCTTGCGGCGGATGTCTGCGGCGACCTCGCGCCGCAGGTCCCCCTCGACCTGCAGATTGGCTTCGATGTAGTCACGTAGGGCTACCTGTTCGGCGTCCCCCATGTCTCGCACGCGTAGATCCGGGCTGATGCCGGTGGCGGCGAGCATTTCCTGTGCGCGGGTGCGTCCCACGCCGTAGATATAGGTGAGCGCCACTTCCAACCGCTTGTCGCGGGGAAGATCGACGCCGACGATGCGTGCCATCGATGGTTCTCCTGATGTGGCCCGGAGGTGTGGTGCATCACCGGTCCGGAGTGGCTACTCCGGTCCACGGCCTCCGGGCCGCGGGTGACGTCCTGCCCGTGCAGGGTGCGGGTGATGCTTCTGGTCGTGGTGCCGTCCGGCACCGGCCGGCCGACGGCCGGCATTCAATTGTGTCGATGCATTCAGTTGTGGTGCACAGCGAGGCTCCGGGGAACCGGGCAATCAGCCCTGGCGCTGTTTGTGCCGCAGGTTGTCACAAATGACCATGACCCGGCCGTGACGGCGGATCACCTTGCAGTTGTCACACATCTTGGTGACGCTGGGCTTGACCTTCATGACGTTCCTTCGGCTTGCGGGTACTTACTTGTAGCGGTAGACGATGCGACCCCTGGTGAGATCGTACGGGCTCAGTTCGACGACGACGCGGTCCTCAGGGAGGATCCGGATGTAGTTTTGGCGCATCTTGCCGGAGATATGGGCAAGCACCTTGTGTCCGTTGGTGAGTTCGACGCGGAACATCGCGTTGGGCAATGCCTCGACGACACTGCCCTCGATCTCGATAGCTCCGTCCTTCTTCGCCATGTCCTCCACTACCTGTCTGGGCACTACTCGTCATTGTCGTCGGTATCCTCACCGCCTCACCAGGCACGTGAGACCCGCCACGAATTGCGCGACGGAAACGGTCACCGAACGTAATGGCGACCAACGGATGATTCTACGCCATGCACTGCGCGCAGGGAAAATCGGAAGGAGCCGGCACAGCCGCATGCTCGGCCCCGAACTGGGTCGCGGCCCCGTTCATCGCGAGCGTGAGTTGGTCACGGTGCATCGTGCGGCGGCACCGCAGCCTGAGTCTCCTGCCGACCTGTTCGGCTCAGCGCTCGAGCGCTGTACCCTCACCTGGGCCGACGAGTCCGTGGACGAAGAGGGCAAGCTGCACCCGGTTAACCAAGCCGAGCTTGGCGAGGATCCGCGAAACGTGACTCTTACAGTCGACAGGCGCATGTACAGAGAATCCGCGATCTGCTGGTTGGACAGCCCGGCGGCGACCGACTCGGCCACCTCACGTTCACGCTCGGTGAGCATTCTCTCCCACTGCCGGGGTTGCTGGGGCCGGCCACCGGCGGCGATGAAGGTCTCGACTAGCCGGCCGGTGACCTCACGGGACAGAACGGTTTCGCCACGGGAAGCGGCGAGGAGCCTGGCTCACTATGGCGCCTCGCCGGGTCCGCTGCCCGGCGGTGAACTCCCTCCCGCCGGCCTGGCGGTGAGCGTCGGCCGGGCCAGGTCGGCACCTTGGTTGGCACCAAGGAACGATGAGAGTTGCCTGCGGATCGGCCTAGCCTGCGTAGTGTGGACCTTCCTCGCGTGCCTCTCGTCGGCGCCCTGGTCGTGCTGGCGTTGCTCGACAGCACGAGCGTAGGCACCCTCGTCTTGCCGATCTGGATGCTTGCCCGCCCGCGGGTCCGGGTGGCCGCGGTGCTGCTCTTCCTTACGACGATTGCAGCGTTCTACTGGCTTCTCGGTGTGCTTTTGTTCACCGTGCTGGAAGCGGCGCTTCCGGCCTTGCGCGCCACCGGCGACTCGGCACCGGTGGTGTGGGCTCAGTTGATCGTCGGCGTTGCCCTCTTCCTCGTCAGCTTCCTCTTCGACGGCCCGGGTGGTCGATGGCGCCGGAAGCGGATAAGGCGTAAGGGTCGACGAAGCCGCCTCCAGCGGTGGCAGAGTCAGATTACCGGCTACGAGCCGAGACCCGGAGCCGTCATCGCGTTGGCGCTCGGCGCTGGAGCGGTCGAAGCAGCCTCAATGGTGCCCTACCTTGCAGCGCTCGGGCTCCTCGCTGCGGCGGGTACCAGCCCTCTCGCCGGAGTGGGAATACTCCTCGGTTACGTCGTCGTCATGGTCGCACCGGCGCTGCTGCTCACGGCGCTTCGTATCGTCCTGGCACGACGAATCGAGCCGTTCCTCACCCGGATGTCGGAGTGGTTCTCCCGGAACGCGGACAGTCTCCTCGCTTGGACCCTGGGCGTTGCCGGCTTCCTCGTCGCCAACGACGCGTTGGGGCGACTGCGCAGCCTGGGCGGATAGCAGCCTGCGGTCCCGGTGCCGAGGGATCGGCGAGGGCCGGTCGCCGGACGGGATGCTGGTGACGATGAACGAAACCGTGCAGGCACGGGCCACGGCCCCGTCCAGCACGAGCGAGAACAGGACCCGCGTTCTCGTCGACCTCGCGCGCCACTCACGCGGACACCACTCGCCGACCCGCGTCAGTCCAGCTCGACCACCGGCACCCCGCGGCGACCGAGCTCGGTTTTCCCGCCGTCCGCGGCGGTCAGCACCGCGAGCCCGTCGGCCAGCACCGCGACCGAGTGTTCCCAGTGCGCGGCGACGGACCCGTCCGAGGTGACGACCGTCCATTCGTCGTCCAGTTCGTCAGTGCTGGCGGCGCCGGCGGTCAACATCGGCTCGACGGCCAGGCACATTCCGGGCCTGATGCGCGGCCCCCGCCGGGACGGGCGGTAGTTGGGCACGTCGGGCGGCTGGTGCAGCTGCGAGCCGATGCCGTGGCCGGTGTACTCACGCACCACACCGGCCCGGCCGGCAACGAACGCCTCGACCGCCGCGCCGATGTCGGCGACCCGGCCACCCGCCCGGATGGCCGTGATCCCCGCCCACAGTGCCTGCTCGGTCAGCTCCACGAGCTCCGCTGCCCCGGCGCGCGGCGACCCGATGATGAACGTAATCGCCGAATCGCCGTGCCACCCGTCGACGACGGCTCCACAGTCCACCGACACCACATCGCCGTCGGCCAGCACCCGCTCACCGGGTATGCCGTGCACGATCTCCTCGTTCACGCTGACACATGTGGTGGCCGGAAACCCGTAGTACCCGAGAAAGTTCGAGGTGGCTCCCGCATCGGCGATGACCTGTGCCGCCACCGCGTCCAGATCCCGGGTACGTATCCCCGGCTCGGCCGCCGCCCGGACCGCAGCCAGCGCATCGGCCACCACCAGCCCGGCCCGGCGCATCGCACGAAGCTGATCGCGGGTCTTGTACTCGATCCGGCCACCCCGGAGCACGGCTGAGCTACGCGTCGTCCAGAGCGGCGAAGATCCGCTCGCTGACCTCGTCGATCTCGCCCAGACCGTCCACCTTCACCAGCAGCCCCTTCTCGGTGTACAGCTGAACCAGGGGCGCGGTCTGTCCGGCGTAGACCTCCATCCGGTTACGGATGGTCTCCTCGTTGTCGTCGGAACGGCCCTGTTCTTGCGCACGCTTGCGCAGCCGACCGACCACTTCCTCGGTGTCGGCGACCAGCTCGATCACCGCGTCCAGCTTGATGCCCTGCTCGGTGAGCATCTCATCCAGGGCCCCCACCTGTGCCTCGGTACGCGGGTAACCGTCCAGCAGGAAACCGCTGGTCGCGTCCTCCCACTGCAGCCGGTCGGCGACCAGCTCGTTGGTCAGCTCGTCCGGCACGTAGGCCCCGGAATCCATGATCGGTTTGACCCGCTCGCCCAGTTCGGTGCCCTGGCTGACGTTGGCCCGGAAGATGTCTCCGGTCGAAATGGCCGGGATGGTGTAACGGTCGGCGATCCTTGTTGCCTGCGTTCCTTTGCCGGCGCCGGGAGGACCGAGGATGACCAGTCGCTTCATCTGAGAAACCCTTCGTAGTGGTGCTGCTGGAGCCTGGACTCGATCTGCTTGACCGTGTCCAGCCCCACACCCACCATGATCAGCAGGGCGGCACCCCCGAAGGGGAAATTCCGATCGGCGTCGAGCAAGACCAAGGCCACCAACGGGATCATCGAGACTCCCGTCAGGTACAGCGAACCCGGGACGGTCACTCGCGTCAAGACGTAGTCGAGGTATTCGGCTGTGGGCCGCCCCGCACGCACGCCTGGGATGAAGCCGCCGACCTTGCGAATGTTGTCCGCCACCTCGTCCGGGTTGAAGGTGATGGCGACGTAGAAGAACGTGAAGAACAGGATGAGTGCGGCGTACAGCGCCACGTACAGCGGGTGCTCACCGCGTGTGAGGTTGTCGTTGATCCACTGCGCCCAGCCGGGGTTGTCCACCCCGGTGGGGTCGGTGTTGAACCCGGCGATGAGCGCCGGCAGGTACAGCAGCGAGCTGGCGAAGATGATCGGGATCACACCGGCCATGTTCAACTTGATGGGGATGTAGGTGCTGGTGCCGCCGTACATCCGCCGGCCCACCATCTTCTTGGCGTACTGCACCGGGATGCGCCGCTGGCACTGCTCCACGAAGGCGACCAGGGCGATAATCACCAAACCGACGGCGATGACACCGATCATCACGAGCATGCCCAGGTCCGGGTTCTGGCCGATGGACCACACCGAGCCGGGGAACCCGGAGGCGATGGAGGTGAAGATCAGCAGCGACATACCGTTGCCGACCCCGCGCTCGGTGATCAGCTCGCCCATCCACATGATCAGGCCAGTGCCCGCGGTCATGGTGATGACCATCAGCAACAGCGTGACGATGGTGTCGTTGGGGATCAGCGGCACGGAGCACCCGGGGATCAGGTTGCCGGCACGAGCCACCGCCACATAGGTGGTGGACTGCAGGACGGCCAGGCCGATCGTCAAATACCGGGTGTACTGGGTCAGCTTGGCGGTACCGGTCTGGCCTTCCTTCTTCAACGTCTCGAACCGCGGGATCACCACGGTGAGCAGCTGCACGATGATGCTCGCGGTGATGTACGGCATGATTCCCAGCGCGAAGACCGTCAACTGCAGCAGTGCGCCGCCGCTGAACAAGTTGGCAAGGCCGAGCAATTCGTTGCCACCCTGCGCCTGGCTCACACACTGCTGCACGTTGGTGTACGAGACCCCTGGCGTCGGGATGAACGACCCGAGCCGGAACACCGCCATGATGAACAGCGTGAACAGAAGCTTGCGGCGCAGGTCGGGCGTCCGGAAAGCCCGCACGAAGGCGCTGAGCACGTCATCCTCCTGAGCCCGCGCCGAGCACGAGCGATACGTAACGATGAATTGCCGGCGGGCACGCCTACGCGTTGCCCGTCACGGTCCTCAACGAGGGTACCCCCGATTGTCGGTGCTTTTGTCCAGTCCGCAGCGTCGGGTCCGCGCTACTCAACCTGAGGTGTCACCGGTGCCTTTGCGTGGCGTTCGCGCGCGGGCGGGACATCGCGAATGCACTATGCGCTCACTTGCATACAGAAAGTTGCGACAGACAACTCCGTTTCGAGAATGCCTTGCCCGATAAGCGACAGAGAGTGATATGGCGCGCACGGAGAGAGGCATTTGCCCAAAGTTACGACGTCGAGTTACTTTCGTGACCGAGTTGTGATTAAAGTTCTCGATCAGTCCCAGCCCCCTCGAGAGGAAGCGATGAACGGAAGACGATCAGTGGCTGCTCTTGCGGTCGCGGGCGTGGTGGTGACGGGCGGCATTGCCGGCAAGGCGGCCATCGCCAGCCAGCAACAGGACCGGGCCCTTCAAGCCGCGGCAGCCTCCTGGCCGGAGGCTCTTCCCGGCGAACAGGCCGAACTGGTGAGTGCCCAAGGGGGCGCAACCACGGCCGGTTACCCGTTCCGGCAGACCTGGTGGACCGAGCCGATCACCGACGCGCCAACGGATACCGACCAGGCGCCAGTGGCCGATCTAGCCCGGCAGGTGCAGGAGAACTACCAGGGTGTCGCCGCGGTGAACAGCCACCAGTACAACGCCTCGGTGGTCCAAGCGACAGCCGACACCCCAGAGGTCGATGTGCAGTTCGATGACTGCCAAGGAAAGGGAGGAATGCCGGAAGTCCTGCACGACAGCAACGGCACCGGCCACTTCCAGAACGTGCCCGTTCCCCCGGACGCCGAACCCGCCGAGGGCACCGACCAGCAGTTGACCATCGTGCGCGGCGAAGAAATCTGGGAGTTCTGGCAGTTCAGCCGCCAAGGCGACGGCACGCCGCAGGCGTGCTGGGGCGGCAAGCTCAAAGCGCAGGAGAACAACGGCATCTTCCCCGACGGCACCGGCGCGGCCGCGACCGGCCTGCCGATCTCGGCGGGCGCCATCTCGCCCGCCGACATGGCCCACGCCGAACGCACGGGCAACTTCGGGCACGCGATCTACATCACCGCCATCGAGGCCAGGTACTGGAACGACTTCTCCTGGCCGGCGCAGCGTTCCGACGGTTCCTACCCCTACCCGGCACCTGAGCAGGGACGCCGGTTCCGGCTGGATCCGAGCATTGACGTCGACTCTCTCGGCCTGACCCCGTTCGCCGCAGCCGTGGCCCGCACTGCACAGCGCTACGGTTTCGTGCTCGCGGACAAAGCCGGAGCGGTGTCGGTGGTCACGACCCGCAACGATGAGTACTGGCGCAACGAGTTCGGCGACGTGCCGTCCTGGCAACAGATGGCGGACTTCCCGTGGGCAGACCTGCAGATGCTGCCCAAGGACTTCGGCAAGGGCGACCAGCCGAGCGGCAGCCAGACCGAGAGCGGCAGCCAAACCGAGAATGACAGCCAGGACGAGATGATCCCTGGCCGGACGGAACCGGGTGAACCTTCCGGCGGTCGAACTGTTCCGGGTGAGTCTTCCCGGGCAGGGTCCACCGACAACGGCTCTACCGGGGCCGGCGCGGTGCCGGGCACCGGCGCGCCGAACAGGCCGGAACGCTCCGGGCAGATCGGCGCGGAGGACGAGACCGGCTGGAACGAGCCTGCACGCGAGGATGCTCCCCAGCGCGATCACGTCTACATCCAGGGCCAGGAGGACGAACCGTGGGGCGCCAGCGCCACATCGGCCTCGGGCTCAAGTGCCGGCGAGCAGCAGTGCCCGGGTTCCTGATTCCTGGTTTGCGGCACGGCTGACAGACTGCACAACCAGCCGGACCACACAACCAGCAACGACCGGACGCCCGGTCCCGCTCACCACGGGGCCGGGCGTCCGGTCGTTCTGGGTTGACCCGCTCGCGCCTGCAACCGCTGGTCGGTATTCGGCTCGTCGGTCAGCGGCGCTCAGGCCGTGGTCGCGCTCCCGCCGGCGGCCTCGATCTTGGCCTTGGCCGAGGTGGAGAATGCCTGCGCGGTGACGTCGACCTGCACCGAGATATCGCCGGCGCCGAGTACCTTGACCGGCCGGCCGCGACGCACCGCACCCTTGGCCACCAGGTCATCGACGCTGACCGAACCGCCTTCGGGATACAACGCGCTGAGTTTGTCCAGGTTCACGACCTGGTACTCGGTACGGAATGCGTTCTTGAACCCACGCAGCTTGGGCAGCCGCATGTGCAGCGGCGTCTGGCCGCCCTCGAGCCGGGCGGGCACCTGATTGCGGGCCTTGGTGCCCTTGGTGCCCCGACCGGCGGACTTCCCTTTCGAGCCCTCACCACGGCCGACACGTGTCTTGGCGGTTTTCGCGCCCGCTGCCGGGCGAAGGTGATGCACCTTCAAGAGCGCTTCGCCGGTCTCCACAGTTTCCATGTCTTCGGGCATCACTTGACCTCCTCCACCCGCACCAAGTGCGCGACAGCGCGGATCATGCCACGCGTGCGGGCGTCATCCGTCCTGGTCACCGTTTGGCCGATGCGCTTCAACCCGAGGGTGCGCAAGGTCTCCCGGTGCATGTGCTTTCCGCCGATCTTGGATCGGATCTGGGTGATCTTGACCTCAGCCATCACGCACCACTTCCGGCCTTGAGCAGCGCCGCCGGGGCGACATCCTCCACCGGCAGCCCGCGGCGGGCAGCCACGGACTGGGGGCCCTCCAACATCTTCAGAGCGGCCACGGTGGCGTGCACGATGTTGATCTGGTTGTCCGAGCCCAATGACTTGGTGAGCACGTCCTGCACACCCGCACACTCCAGCACCGCACGCACCGGCCCGCCCGCGATCACTCCGGTACCCGGTGACGCCGGCTTGAGCAGCACCACACCGGCCGCGGCCTCGCCCTGCGCCGGATGCGGGATGGTGCCTTGGATGCGAGGTACCCGGAAGAACGACTTCTTCGCTGCCTCAACCCCCTTGGCGATGGCGGCGGGCACTTCCTTCGCCTTGCCGTAGCCGACCCCGACGGTGCCGTCACCGTCACCCACCACGACCAACGCGGTGAAGCTGAAGCGGCGGCCACCCTGGACGACCTTGGCCACCCGGTTGATGGTGACGACGCGCTCGAGGAACTGGTTCTTGTCCTCCCGGTCACCCCGGTCGCGCCGGTTGTTGTCCCGGCCGTCCCGGTCGCGGCGGTTGCCCCGCTCTCCTCGTTCGTTGCCGCCAGTCGCGGCGGACCCGCGGCGTTGTCCTGCTGGTGCCATGGTGTTCTCTCTCCGGTCTCGTCTGGCTCTTACAGGGCCAAGCCCGCTTCGCGGGCACCCTCGGCGACTGCGGCCACGCGGCCGTGATAAGTGTTTCCACCGCGGTCGAACACGACGGCATCGACCCCGGCTGCCTTGGCACGCTGACCGGCGAGTTCACCGACACTGCGGGCCTTGGTCGTCTTGTCTACGCCAGCCGCACGCAGGTCGGCCTCCATCGTCGACGCACAGGCCACGGTGACGCCTTTGCTGTCGTCGACGACCTGCACGAACAGGTGCCGAGTGGAGCGGGTCACCACCAGGCGAGGCCGTTGGGTGGTACCGGCGATGCGCTTGCGCAACCGGTTGTGCCGACGGCGGCGTGCTTTGCTGGGGCCTTTGCCCCTGACGGAAATAGCCATCGTTTACTTACCAGCCTTTCCGGCCTTGCGACGGATGCGCTCCCCCTCGTACCGCACGCCCTTGCCCTTGTACGGGTCGGGCTTGCGCAGCTTGCGGATGTTGGCGGCCACCTCGCCGACCTGCTGCTTGTCGATGCCGGACACGCTCAGTTTGCCCGGACCTTCGACCCCGAAGGTGATGCCCTCGGGTGCTTCGACGCTGATCGGGTGGCTGTAGCCGAGCGACAGCTCCAGGTTGTTTCCCCGGGCCTGCACGCGATAGCCGGTGCCGACGATCTCCAGGCGCTTGGTGTACCCGTTGGTAACGCCCTCGACCATGTTGGCGATGAGGGTGCGGGTGAGCCCGTGCAGTGAGCGCGACTCCCGCTCGTCGTTGGGGCGGGTGACGGACAAGCTGCCGTTCTCCTGCGCTACCTGAATGGGGGCGGCGACGGTGTGGCTCAACGTGCCCTTGGGACCCTTGACGGTGACGGCGGCGCCGTCGATGGTGACGTCAACCCCGGAGGGGATGACCACCGGGTGTTTGCCGATGCGGCTCATAGGTGTTCGCTCCCTTCTGGCGGTTACCAGACGAAGGCGAGGACTTCCCCGCCGACGCCTTGGGTGTGGGCCTGCTTGTCGGTGAGCAGACCGGAGGACGTGGAAATGATGGCCACGCCCAGCCCGCCGAGCACCTTGGGCAGGTTGGTGGACTTGGCGTACACCCGTAGGCCGGGCTTGGACACCCGCCGGATGCCGGCGATGGACCGTTCCCGGTTGGGGCCGAACTTCAGGTCGATGGTCAGCGTCTTGCCGACCTCGGCGTCGCTGATCTCCCAGGAGGAGATGTACCCCTCGGCCTTGAGGATCTCGGCGATGCGGGACTTCAGCTTGCTATACGGCATGGACACCTGGTCGTGGTAGGCCGAGTTGGCGTTCCGCAACCGGGTCAGCATGTCCGCGATCGGGTCTGTCATGGTCATGGGCGTGAGTGCCCTTTCTCATCGTGGTTTCCGCCGCTGGAGCGGACCTTCGACGTCGTCGTCAATGGGTGGGTGTGGGTATGCCGGGGACGCTGGTCACCAGGAGCTCTTGGACACGCCCGGCAGTTCGCCGCGATGGACCATTTCGCGCAGGCACACCCGGCACAGGCCGAACTTGCGGTACACCGAGTGCGGGCGGCCGCACCGCTGGCAGCGGGTGTAGGCCCGCACCGCGTACTTCGGCTTGCGCTTGGTCTTGTTGATCAGCGCCGTCTTGGCCATCTCAGTTCTCCTTGAAGGGGAAGCCGAGCAGACGCAGCAAGGCGCGCCCCTCGTCGTCGTTGGTCGCGGTGGTCACCACGGTGATGTCCATGCCGCGCACCCGGTCGATCTTGTCCTGGTTGATCTCGTGGAACATGGACTGTTCGGTCAGGCCGAAGGTGTAGTTGCCGTTGCCGTCGAACTGCTTGGGAGACAGGCCACGGAAGTCGCGGATACGCGGCAACGCCACCGACAACAACCGGTCCAGGAACTCCCACATCCGGTCACCGCGCAGGGTGACGTGGGCACCGATCGGCATACCCTCGCGCAGTTTGAACTGGGCGACGGACTTGCGGGCCTTGGTGACCTGCGGCTTCTGGCCGGTGATGGTGGCCAGGTCTCGGATGGCGCCGTCGATCTGCTTGGAGTCGCGAGCGGCCTCTCCGACTCCCATGTTGACCACGATCTTGGTCAACCCGGGAACCTGCATGACGTTGCCGTAAGTGAACTGCTCCTGCAGTTTGCCGACGATTTCTTCGCGGTAGCGGTTGCGCAGCCGGGGTGCGACTGCTTCGACTGTGCCCGTGCTCATCTCACACGTCCTTACCGGAGCGTCGGGCGACACGAACCCGGGTGGTCCGGGTGCGTCCGTCACGCTCCACATCTTCACTTCGATACCCGATGCGGGTGGCCTTGTTGGTCTCCGGGTCCACCAGCATCACGTTGCTGATGTGCAGCGGCGCCTCGACCACTTCTAGGCCCCCTTCGGTGGAACCGGACGCGGTCGGGGTCATCTTGCGGTGTTTGGTCACCCGGTTCACGCCCTCGACCAGAACCCGCCCGGTCTTGGGAAACACCTGGATGACTTTCCCGGTCCTCCCGCGGTCACCGCCGCGTTCTTCGGTCGCGCCGGTGATCACCTGCACGGTGTCACCCTTCTTGATCTTCATCTTGGGTGTCTTCTGCTGAGCCTTTTGCTGTTTCGCCATGTCAGATCACCTCCGGGGCAAGCGACACGATCTTCATGTACCGCTTGTCGCGCAGCTCGCGGCCGACCGGCCCGAAGATACGGGTGCCTCGCGGTTCGCCGTCACCCTTGAGGATGACGGCCGCATTCTCGTCGAAACGGATGTAGGAGCCGTCCGGTCGGCGCCGCTCCTTCTTGGTACGCACGATGACGGCCTTGACCACGTCGCCGCTCTTGACGTTGCCACCGGGGATAGCGTCCTTCACGGTGGCCACGACGACATCCCCGACACCGGCGTAACGCCGGCCGGAGCCGCCGAGGACCCGGATGCACAGGATCTCCTTGGCACCGGTGTTGTCCGCGACCTTGAGCCTGGATTCTTGTTGGATCACTTCGCACCTCCGGTGACGCGCGCCAGGGGCGCGTCAAAGGCTCCGACGGCCTGCGGTCGGCCGATTGCCTGTTTCGGGACAGCGAAGCCTCGCTCCGCTCGGGATTTCCTGGCGCTCGTCATTACTTGGCCTTCTCAACGATCTCGACGACGCGCCAACGCTTGGTGGCGGAAAGCGGACGGGTCTCCATGATGCGGACCAAGTCGCCGCTTCCGGCGGTGTTGGCCTGATCGTGCGCCTTCACCTTGCTGGTGCGGCGCAAGACCTTGCCGTAGAGCGGGTGCTTGACCCGATCCTCGACCTCGACCACCACTGTCTTGTCCATCTTGTCGCTGACCACATAGCCACGACGGATCTTGCGGTAACTGCGCCCGCCGGCGGACGGCACGGTCGTGGTATCCGGGGTTTCCGGTTCAGGGGTCGAGACCTCCGGCGTGGTGGCCACGGTTTCTTCAGTCATGAACGTGCTCCTTGCGGCGGCGTCAGGATGCCGAGCTCCTGCTCGCGCATGATGGTGTAGATGCGGGCGATGTCACGGCGGACGGCCTTGAGCTGACTGTGGCTTTCCAGTTGGCCGGTGGCGGAGGCGAACCGCAGGTTGAACAGCTCCTGCTTGGCTTTGGCCAGCTCTTCAGCCAGCTTGTCGGCGTCCATCTCGCGCAGCTTGGCTGCGGTCAGATCGCTGGATCCGATTGCCATCATTCACCACCTTCACGGGTCACGAACCGGCACTTCATCGGTAGTTTGTGCATCGCGCGACGCATCGCTTCACGAGCCAGGTCCTCCGATACACCGGACAGCTCGAACATGACACGGCCGGGTTTGACGTTGGCCACCCACCACTCCGGTGAACCCTTGCCGGAGCCCATCCGGGTTTCGGCCGGCTTCTTGGTCAGCGGGCGGTCCGGATAGATGTTGATCCACACCTTGCCGCCACGCTTGATGTAGCGGGTCATGGCGATACGCGCGGATTCGATCTGCCGGTTGGTGACGTAGGCGTGCTCCAGTGCCTGGATCCCGAAGTCGCCGAAGGTGATCTGGTTGCCACCCTTGGACACCCCGGAACGGCCCGGGTGGTGCTGCTTGCGGTGCTTGATCCGGCGGGGGATCAACATGCCTCAGCCCTCCGCGTTCTGCGCGACGAGATCGGCAGCGGACTGCTCGCTCGCCTGCGCGGTGGAGTCGGTGGTCGTGGTCGTGGCACCGCTGCGCTCCGCACGTTCCCCGCGGTCCCGGCGGGGGCCGCGGCCTCCACGCTCGGATCGCGGGCCGCGGCTACGCGGTGCGTTCTGCGCCTGCTGGGCGGCCAGCTCGCGGTCGGTCAGATCTCCCTTGTAGATCCAGACCTTCACGCCGATGCGCCCGAAGGTGGTGCGTGCCTCGTAGAACCCGTAGTCCACGTTCGCGCGCAGCGTGTGCAGCGGAACCCGGCCTTCGCGGTAGAACTCCGAGCGGCTCATCTCGGCTCCACCGAGCCGGCCGGAGCACTGAACGCGGACGCCTTTGGCACCGGCCCGCTGCGCGGTCTGCATGCCCTTGCGCATGGCGCGGCGGAAGGAGACCCGGCTGGACAGCTGTTCGGCGATGCCCTGTGCAACCAGCTGGGCGTCGGTCTCCGGGTTCTTGACCTCGAGGATGTTCAGCTGCACCTGCTTGCCGGTCAGCTTCTCCAGCTCGCCGCGCAGCCGCTCCGCTTCCGCACCGCGGCGACCGATGACGATGCCGGGCCGGGCGGTGTGAATGTCGATGCGGACCCGGTCACGAGTGCGCTCGATCTCCACCTTGGAGATGCCGGCGCGCTCCATGCCGGTGGACATCAGCTTGCGGATGGCCACGTCCTCGGCGACGAAGTCACGGTAGCGCTGGCCTTCCTTGGTGCTGTCGGCGAACCATCGCGACTTGTGGTCGGTGGTGATCCCGAGGCGGAAACCGTGCGGGTTGACCTTCTGTCCCACTAGGAGGTCCTCTCCTTCGTGCTGGTACGAGTCCCGGAACCGGAACGCGCTGTTCTGGTGGTCTTGCGGGCCTTGCCGTGCACCGGGGCAACGGTGGCCCTGGCCCTGGCACCGCCGACCTCGTCGGCCACGACGATCGTCACGTGGCTGGTGCGTTTGCGGACCCGGAACGCCCGGCCCTGGGCGCGGGGACGGAACCGCTTGAGCGTGGGCCCTTCGTCGACGTAGGCGGTGGTGACCACGAGATCGCGCTCGTTGAACGGCTCACCGGCCTGGTCGGCCTTGACCCGCGCGTTGGCGATCGCGGAGTTCAGCCCTTTGAGGACAGGCTCGCTCGCTGCCTGCTGGGCGAACTGCAGTACGGCCACCGCGTCCGTGACTTGCCGACCGCGAATGAGGTCGACGACACGGCGCGCCTTCATGGGTGAGACGCGGAGGTGTCGCACCTGCGCCTTGGCTTCCATCGGTCCCTACCTTCTCGTTCTCGTCCCTGCGTGGCCGATCCGTGCGGATCAGCGACGCCGGCCCTTGCGGTCGTCCTTCTCGTGGCCCTTGAAGGTCCGCGTGGGGGCGAACTCTCCGAGCTTGTGGCCGACCATCGACTCGGTCACGAAGACCGGAACGTGTTTGCGCCCGTCATGGACGGCGAACGTGTGCCCCAGGAAGTCGGGGGTGATCACCGACCGGCGTGACCAGGTCTTGATGACGTTCTTGGTGTTCTTCTCGTTCTGCGCGTCCACTTTCTTCTGCAGGTGGTCGTCGACGAACGGGCCCTTTTTCAGGCTGCGCGGCATCTCAGGCTCCTATCAACGCTTCTTGCCGGTGCGGCGGCGGCGCACGATCTGCCGATCGCTGTCTTTGTTCGGGCGGCGGGTGCGGCCTTCCGGTTTGCCCCACGGCGAAACCGGGTGCCGGCCACCGGAACTCTTACCCTCACCACCGCCGTGCGGGTGATCGATCGGGTTCATCGCCACACCTCGCACGTTCGGGCGCTTGCCCTTCCAGCGCATCCGGCCGGCCTTACCCCAGCTGATGTTGGACTGCTCGGCGTTGCCGACCTCGCCAACGGTGGCGCGGCAGCGCACGTCGACGTTGCGGATCTCCCCGCTGGGCATCCGCAGCTGGGCCCAGTTGCTTTCCTTGGCCACCAGCTGCACCGAGGATCCGGCGGAGCGAGCGATCTTGGCGCCGCCACCGGGCCGCAGCTCGATGGCATGCACCACGGTGCCGACCGGGATATTGCGCAGCGGCAACGCGTTACCGGGCTTGATGTCCGCCCCGGGGCCGCTTTCCACGGTGTCGCCCTGGCTGAGCCGGTTGGGGGCCAGGATGTAGCGCTTCTCGCCGTCCGCGTAGTGCAGCAGGGCGATACGGGCAGTGCGGTTGGGGTCGTACTCGATGTGAGCGACCTTGGCCGGCACCCCGTCCTTGCCGACGCGGCGGAAGTCCACGACCCGGTAGGCGCGCTTGTGGCCGCCTCCTTGGTGGCGGGTGGTGATCTTGCCGGAGTTGTTGCGGCCGCCCTTCTTGGGCAGCGGACGCACCAGTGACTTCTCCGGGGTGTCGCGGGTGACCTCGACGAAGTCGGCCACGGACGAACCGCGCCGGCCCGGGGTCATCGGCTTGTACTTACGGATTCCCATTGGTCAGTCCCTCAACTCTCAGGCAGGGCCGAACATGTCGATGGAGCCTTCGCGCAACGTGACGACGGCCTTCTTGGTGTCCTTGCGCTTTCCCATACCGAACCGGGTCCGGCGGGTCTTGCCCTTGGTGTTCACCGTGTTCACGCGAGCGACCTTCACGTCGAAGATCTTCTCCACGGCGATGCGGATCTCGGTCTTGTTGGCCCGGGGGTCGACCTCGAAGGTGTACTTGCCGGCGTCCAGCAGGCCGTAGCTCTTCTCCGAGACGACGGGACGGCGAATGACGTCGCGCGGGTCCTTGTGCACGGTGCTCACTTGGCAGCCTCCTCGGCAACGTCGTCCTCAGTGGCAGTGGCCTTCACAGACTTGCCGCGCACCGGCCGGTCCAGGAAAGCGGTCAGCCCGGCTTGGGTGAACACCACATCGTCGGCGCACAGCACGTCGTAGGTGTTCAGCTGCTCGGCGGTCAGCACGTGCACCCGGTCGATGTTGCGCACGCTCTTGTAGCCCGCCTCGTCCTCGCGCGACAGAACCACCAACTTATTGGGCCGGTCACTTACTGCCGCAAGGGCTTTCACGGCGGTCGCGGTGGAGGGATCACTTCCGGCCACACTGGTCAGCACATGTACCCGGCTGTGCCGGGCGCGGTCCGACAACGCTCCGCGCAACGCAGCCGCCTTCATCTTCTTTGGGGTGCGCTGGGCATAGGAGCGAGGCTGTGGGCCGTGCACCGTGCCGCCACCGGCAAACTGCGGGGCACGCACGGAACCCTGGCGCGCCCGGCCGGTTCCCTTCTGCCGGTAGGGCTTGCGCCCACCGCCACGAACCTGGCCGCGGGTCTTGGTGGAGTGCGTGCCCTGCCGCGCGGCAGCAAGCTGCGCCACGACGACCTGGTGAATCAGCGGGACGTTGGTCTGCACGTCGAACACGTCGGCGGGCAGCTCGGCCGTATCGGCCTTCTTGCCGTCGAGGCCGAGAACGTCGATGGTCAGGCTCATCGTCAGCCCTCCTGCTCTGCTTTGACCGCGCTGCGTACCAGGACGACACCGCCACGGGGGCCGGGCACGGCGCCTTTGATCAGCAACAGGCCCTTCTCGGCGTCCACCGCGTGCACGGTGAGGTTCATCGTGACGGACCGGGCAGCGCCCAACCGCCCGGCCATGCGCATGCCCTTGAACACCCGGCTGGGGGTGGCACACCCGCCGATCGCGCCGGGCTTGCGGTGGTTGCGGTGCGCACCGTGCGAGGCGCCCACCCCGGCGAACCCGTGCCGCTTCATGACCCCGGCGGTGCCTTTGCCCTTGGTGGTGCCGATGACGTCGACGACTTGCCCGGGCTCGAACGTGTCCACCGTGAGTTCCTGGCCCAGGGTGTAGTCCGCCGCGGCGGACGTGCGGACCTCGGCCAGGTGCCGGCGCGGGGTGACCCCGGCCTTGGCGAAGTGCCCGGTCATGGGCTGGTTGACCTTGCGCGGGTCGATCTGGCCGAACGCGATCTGGACGGCGGAGTAGCCGTCGGTGTCTTCGCCCCGGATCTGGGTGACGACGCAGGGTCCCGCTTGCACGACGGTGACCGGAACGAGTCGTCCGGCGTCGTCCCAGACCTGGGTCATACCGAGCTTGGTGCCCAGCAACCCCTTGGTCGCTCGTGTGGTGACGTGAGTCATGTCGGTTTCCCTACAGCTTGATCTCGATGTTGACGTCCGCCGGCAGGTCCAGGCGCATCAGCGAATCGACGGCCTTCGGGGTCGGGTCGACGATGTCGATCAGCCGCTTGTGCGTGCGCATCTCGAAGTGCTCGCGGCTGTCCTTGTACTTGTGCGGAGACCGGATGACACAGAACACGTTCTTCTCGGTCGGCAACGGCACGGGGCCGACGACGGTCGCCCCTGCCTGGCTCACCGTGTCAACGATCTTGCGGGCCGATGAGTCGATGACCTCATGGTCGTACGACTTCAGCCGGATGCGGATCTTTTGTCCCGCCATGTGCCTCGGACTCTCTACTCGTCGTGCTTCTGCCCATCGTGTTGCCCCGGTCCGGTTTGCCGACCTACTCCCACCCACGCGGTCGGGCGTGTCGGGCGCTTGCGACCGTACTGAGCCTGCCCACGAATTCGTGGAACTGGTCTCGTCATGAGTGGTTGAGCCCGGGCCGGCGGCCCGGAGTCCGGCCACGCCCGACACGTGGGTCCGATCACGATGTGAACTCGCCCCGCGCAACCCGCAGACTCCGTCTTGCGCATGCCAAGCGGCCGAAACAACCAGACTAGTCTGCCAGAGCAGAGTGGGGTTCTCAAATCCGCACAGAGTGCCTTCACGAAGCGGCCTGATCCCGGCAAACCAGTTCTTGCGCAAGCGGGCGCCGCGACCATCCCGCCCAGCATTCCAGCATTCCGCCCATCGCGCCTGAATTCCGCTCAACCCGCCCACATGCTCAGTCAGCTCACTCGCATTCCGCTCGACCCGCCCGAGTCGACCCCTATGGCGCCGTTAGAGGACGTATGGCGCCGGCACGCTGCTACCCGACGTACCCCAACGGCGCCATAGCGTCCAGATTGTCGGGACGCCTCGGGCCGATCGGGCGCCCACCACAATGGGCACAGGCCGGTCCGTCCCTTTCGGGAAGGACCGGCCTGTGCCCATTGGCGGCAAACCAGCGCGATATCTCAGTCCGACTGGTTCACCTCGTCAGTGGGGTGACTGACGCTCCTGCCTACTTGATGATCTTGGTGACCCGGCCGGCGCCGACGGTGCGCCCGCCCTCGCGGATCGCGAAACGCAGGCCCTCCTCCATGGCGATGGGCTGGATCAGGTTGACCTTCATCTCGGTGTTGTCGCCGGGCATGACCATCTCGGTGCCCTCGGGCAACTCGATGACACCGGTAACGTCCGTGGTCCGGAAGTAGAACTGCGGGCGGTAGTTGGAGTAGAAGGGGTTGTGCCGACCGCCCTCATCCTTGGACAGGATGTAGACCTGCGCCTCGAACTCGGTGTGCGGGGTGATGGAGCCGGGCTTGACCACGACCTGGCCGCGTTCGACGTCCTCACGCTTGATGCCACGCAGCAGCAGGCCACAGTTCTCGCCGGCCCACGCCTCGTCCATGGACTTGTGGAACATCTCGATGCCGGTGACCGTAGTCTTCTGCGGCTCGCGGATACCGACGATCTCGACCTCGGAGTTGATCGGCAGCTTGCCACGCTCGGCGCGGCCGGTGACCACGGTGCCGCGGCCGGTGATGGTGAAGACGTCCTCGATCGGCATCAGGAACGGCTTCTCCATCTCGCGCTCCGGATCGGGGATCGCGTTGTCCACCGCGTCCAGCAGATCTTCGACGGACTTGGTCCACTCCGCGTCACCCTCGAGCGCCTTGAGCGCGGAAACCCGCACCACCGGGGCGTTGTCGCCGTCGAACTCCTGCGCGGACAGCAACTCACGGACCTCCAGTTCGACGAGTTCGAGGATCTCCTCGTCGTCGACCATGTCAGCCTTGTTCAGCGCAACCAGCAGATACGGCACGCCGACCTGGCGGGCGAGCAGCACGTGCTCGCGGGTCTGGGCCATCGGACCGTCGGTGGCGGCGACCACGAGGATCGCGCCGTCCATCTGGGCCGCGCCGGTGATCATGTTCTTGATGTAGTCCGCGTGGCCGGGAGCATCGACGTGCGCGTAGTGGCGCTTCGCGGTCTCGTACTCCACGTGCGCGATGTTGATGGTGATGCCGCGCTGCTTCTCCTCCGGCGCCTTGTCGATCTCATCGAAAGGCGTGAACGGGTTCAGGTCCGGGAACTTGTCATGCAGCACCTTGCTGATCGCCGCGGTGAGGGTGGTCTTTCCGTGGTCAACGTGACCGATGGTGCCAACGTTGACGTGCGGCTTAGTCCGCTCGAACTTCGCCTTACCCACTGAGGGTCCTCCTAATGCTGATCGGGTCGCCGTATCGATGTACGAACGATGAAGTGTATCGGGTCGGGTGGCCCGAGGCGAAAAGAACTTCGCTATTCGCCCCGGGTCTTCTTGATGATCTCCTCGGCCACCGCACGCGGGACTTCGGCATAGCTGTCGAACTGCATCGAGTACATCGCCCGGCCCTGGGTCTTCGACCGTAGGTCGCCGACGTAGCCGAACATCTCCGACAGCGGAACGAGAGCGCGAATCGCCTTCGCGCCACTGGCGTCCTCCATGGACTGGACCTGCCCGCGGCGAGAGTTGAGATCGCCGATGACGTCACCCATGTAGTCCTGTGGGGTGCGCACCTCGACCGCCATCATCGGCTCCAGCAGCGCCGGATCTGCCCGCTTCACAGCCTCTTTCAGGACCATGGAGCCGGCGATCTTGAACGCCATCTCACTGGAGTCGACGTCGTGGTAGGCGCCGTCGACCAGCGTGGCCTTGATACCCACCAACGGGTAGCCGGCCAGCACACCGGTCTGCATGGCGTCCTGGATGCCGGCGTCCACCGACGGAATGTACTCCCGAGGCACGCGGCCACCGGTAATGGTGTTGCCGAACTCGTACAGCTCGCCCTCGCCAGTGTCCAACGGTTCGATGGACACCTGGACCTTGGCGAACTGGCCGGAACCGCCGGTCTGCTTCTTGTGGGTGTAGTCGACCTTCTCCACCGGGCGGCGGATGGTTTCGCGGTAGGCGACCTGCGGCTTGCCGACGTTCGCCTCGACCTTGAACTCGCGCTTCATCCGGTCGACCAGGATGTCCAGGTGCAATTCGCCCATGCCCTTGATGATGGTCTGGCCGGTCTCATCGTCCAGTTCCACCTGGAAGGTGGGGTCCTCGTCCGCGAGCTTCTGGATCGCGGTGGACAGTTTTTCCTGATCGCCCTTGGTCTTGGGTTCGATGGCCACGGAGATGACCGGCTCGGGGAAGGTCATCGACTCCAGGACGATCTGGTTGGCCGGGTCGCACAGAGTGTCCCCGGTAGTGGTCTCCTTGAGACCGATCATGGCGTAGATGTGGCCTGCCTGCGCCTCCTCGACCGGGTTCTCCTTGTTGGCGTGCATCTGGAACAGCTTGCCGATGCGTTCCTTGCGGCCCTTGGTGGAGTTCATCACCTGGGCGCCGGCGGCCAGCTTGCCGGAGTACACGCGGGCGTAGGTCAGCTTGCCGAAGAACGGATGCACCGCGACCTTGAACGCCAGCGCCGCGAACGGCTCGGTGACGTCGGCGTGCCGGGCGTGGTGCACATCCTCGTTGTTGACCTCGTGCCCATGCACGGCGGGAACGTCCACCGGCGAAGGCAGGTAGTCCAGCACCGCGTCCAGCATGGGCTGCACACCCTTGTTCTTGAACGCCGAACCGCACAGTACCGGGTAGGCCTCGGAGTTGATGACCATGCCGCGGATGGCACCCTTGATCTCTTCGATCGTGAGTTCCTCACCGGCCACGTACTTGTCGAGCAGATCCTCGTCGCTCTCGGCCACCGCTTCCAGCAGCGCGGAGCGGTACTCCTCAGCGGTTTCGGCCAGGTCGGCCGGGATCTCCTCCACCTCGTACGCCTCGCCCAGGCCAGTTTCGCCGCGCCACGTCAGGGCGCGGTTGTACACGAGGTCGACCACGCCGACGAAATCGGACTCCGCACCGATCGGGATCTGCAGCGGAAGGGGCTTGGCGCCCAGCCGTTCCGAGATGGTCTTGACGGTGAAGTAGAAATCTGCGCCGAGCTTGTCCATCTTGTTGACGAAGCAGATCCGCGGCACGTTGTACTTGTCCGCCTGCCGCCACACTGTCTCCGACTGCGGCTCAACGCCTTCCTTGCCGTCGAAAACGGCGACGGCCCCGTCCAGCACGCGCAGCGAGCGCTCCACCTCGACGGTGAAGTCGACGTGACCAGGAGTGTCGATGATGTTGATCTGGGCGCCCTCCCAGAAACAGGTGGTCGCCGCAGAGGTGATGGTGATCCCCCGCTCCTGCTCCTGCTCCATCCAGTCCATCGTGGCAGCGCCGTCGTGGACCTCACCGATCTTGTAGTTAATACCGGTGTAGAACAGGATCCGCTCGGTGGTGGTGGTCTTCCCGGCATCGATGTGGGCCATGATGCCGATGTTGCGGACCTTCTTCAGGTCGGTCAGCACGTCTTGTGGCACGAGTGTCTCGCTCTCTTGGCGCTGTGCTTTCAGTGGTGAATACTGGATTGTCCACGGCGGAGCCGGACGTCAGCAGGTGAATCGGGCTACCAGCGGTAGTGCGCGAAGGCGCGGTTGGACTCGGCCATCTTGTGGGTGTCCTCCCGGCGCTTGACTGCGGCACCGAGGCCGTTGCTGGCATCCAGCAGCTCGTTCATCAGCCGCTCGGTCATGGTCTTCTCGCGGCGCTGCCGGGAGAAGGTGACCAACCAACGAAGCGCCAGCGTGGTGGAACGGCCGGGCTTGACCTCGACCGGTACCTGATAGGTGGCGCCACCCACGCGGCGGCTCTTGACCTCGAGTGCGGGGCGGACGTTGTCCAGTGCGCGCTTGAGGGTGATGACGGGGTCGTTTCCGGTCTTTTCCCGGGTGCCTTCCAACGCGCCGTACACGATGGACTCGGCCCCGGATTTCTTGCCGTCCAGCAGCACCTTGTTGACCAGCTGGGTGACCAGCGGAGACCCGTAGACCGGGTCGACGATCAACGGACGTTTCGGGGCGGGACCCTTGCGCGGCATCAGCTCTTCTCCTTTTTCGCGCCGTAGCGGCTGCGGGCCTGCTTGCGATTCTTGACACCCTGGGTGTCCAGCGAGCCACGAACCACCTTGTAGCGCACGCCCGGCAGGTCCTTCACCCGGCCGCCGCGCACGAGCACGATGGAGTGCTCCTGGAGATTGTGGCCGACACCGGGGATGTAGGCAGTGACCTCGATCTGGCTGGACAGGCGCACGCGGGCGACCTTACGCAGTGCTGAGTTCGGCTTCTTCGGAGTCGTGGTGTACACCCGGGTGCATACGCCACGACGCTGCGGGCTGCCCTTGAGGGCCGGCGTCTTCTGCTTCGCGGCCTTGTCCTGGCGGCCCTTGCGGACCAGCTGCTGAATGGTGGGCACTACTTCTCCGATATCCGTGTAGGTGCGGCACTGCCGCGCGGTTTCACTTCTGCGGTTGTCCAGCTGTGTCACGAGCGGGCTTGCCCCCGCGGCCGGGCGTGTCGGCCAGGGAGAGCGAGCGTGCTCACCTGACACCCGTCGATCGTTGAGGATCCGTCGATCAGCCTAGGCTCGCGATAGAGCACCGCGCGCGCGAATTGCCCGGATCGTACCGGGCGCACCCGTCAAGGCTACCGGGGTGGTGTGAGCGCGTCAAAAGCGGGTCGGCGGCAGCCACGGACGGGCGAACGGCAACGTAAGCGCGGACCGTCACCAGCCTGGCCCGGCCGACCAGCCGGCGTCGACCGGGACGGTGACTCCGGTGATCCCGCTCGCTGCGGCAGAGACCAGGAAACCCACCACATCGGCCACCTCCGTAGCGGTGACCATGCGCCCCAGTGCGGTGGCCGCCTGCCATCGCCGCACCCCTTCCGGCCACTGCTCTTCCAAGCCGTCCCGGTCAACCAGGCCGGGAGCCACCCCGACCACGCGGATTCCGTGCCGGCCGAGCTCCCACGCGGCAGCGGCCACCAGATGGTGTACCGCTGCTTTACCGACCGCGTATGCGGCGTGCCCGCGTGCCGGCCGCAGCCCCTCGATACTGCCGACGGCCACGATCACGCCACCGTCCATCCTGCGGCCGGCGGTCCATATCGCCGCCGCGGTGTGCCGCAGCCCGCCGGCCATCACCCGGTCCCAGGACTGTGTGGTCAGTTCGTTCCAGCCGATGATCTCCTGGTTGGCCGCGGCCAGCACGACCACATCCACCGGCCCGAGCACCGCAGCTGCCTGCTCGAACAACGCCGCCAGCGCCCGGTCCAGCTCGCCCGCAGCACAATCCGCGAGCGATGCCTGAACCAGATGGGCACGACGGCCGGCGCGCGCCACCCCCTCGGCCGCCCGTTCGGCCCCGGCCCGGGAGGTATGCCAGTGCACGGCCACGTCGTGACCAGCGTCAGCCAGGGCGGCACAGATCGCGGCGCCGATCTCACCGCTGCCCCCGATCACCACTGCGCTCATCGGGTCAACGCGGTGATCTCGTCGCGCTGCTCGGGGAAACGCTCGAGCAACTGGTGACGGTCTCCCAGCTCGAACACGTCGTCGGCGAACGCGGGCGCGCACCAGCAACTGAGCAGCGACCAGGCACCGGTCGTGCGGGCACCCTGCCAGGTCCCGGCGTCGACGACTGCCTGCGTGGGTCCGGGCCCTCCCAGCGTGACCGTCACCGACCCGAGCCGCACCAATCGGACGGGATCACCGTCCAGCCACTGCCAGCCCTCGTCGACAGACAGCCGGTGCAGCGCGCTGAAACCGTCGCGCTCGTCGGTCAGCAACACGGTCACGCATGACATCCGCGCCGTTCGCGGCCCCGCCACGAACCAGCCTCCCTCCTGGGGAATCGGCTGCATCGCGAGTCGCTGGCGCAGGTGCCCGGCGGCAGGAGACGGCATTCGTCGAGGCTACCTGCGTTACGCAGCGCGAGGGGGCGGATGCTGGTGACACGATTATCCAGGTATCCTGAGCCCACGAGCCTTGCACACCGTGCCGATGGAGGCTTTGTGGGCTACTCATTTCCCGCTATCGGCGACCTCGCGTCGGTTCCGGTCGGTGACATGCCAGGCGACAAGGTGGACATCGACGCGGGCCACGTCCGGAGAGCACAAGAGGTCTTTCCTGCGATGTGGCAGCTGCTGCAGCCACTGCTCGCCAGCGGCGGCAATCCCGTTGTGGCAGTGCACGGCGGCTCCGGTACCGGCAAGTCGGAGACCGGCGCATTGTTGGCCTACTACCTCAACCACGCGGGCATCGGCACCTACACCATGTCCGGAGACAACTACGCTCGCCGCATCCCGGCTGCCAACGATGCTGAACGAGCCCGCGTGTTCTGGACGGCAGGCATCAAAGCAGTGGTGGCGGCGGGCTTGTTCACCTCGCAGGTGCGCGGCGCGTTGCCCCGGCTGCAGGCCTGCGGGCGCGACGCGGACCCCGCATCGGTGGCCGAGCATCCGTGGCTGGTGCCGTACCAACAGGCCGGTCGCGCCGCTCTGGCCGAGTATCTGGGCAGCAAGGCGGAAATCGACTTCGACGAGGTCAACGCGATCATCGCCGGTTTCAAGGACGGCCGGCCGACGGCTTGGCTGAAACGTATGGGCCGCAGCGACGGGCAGCTCTGGTACGAGGAGGTGGACCTTTCTGCGGTCCGGGTTCTGGTGTTGGAGTGGACCCACGCGAACAACGATCACGTGCGCGGCGTCGATGTCCCCATCATGCTCGCCAGCACACCACAAGCGACGCTGGCGCATCGGCGATCCAGAGCTCGCGATGCGGCCGTGGACTCCCCGTTCACCACCATGGTGCTGGGCCTGGAGCAGGAACAACTGCATGCGCGGGCGCACCGGGCCGCCATCATCCTGGCCAACGATGGCGGTCTGCTGACCTATCCGCAGTATCTGGAGCGGATGGGCAAGCACTTGCCCAGCCCTGGACCGATGCTCAACGTCTATCCCGACAGCATCGGTGGGTCCCTGGCGGGGGTGATCCAGATGCTCACCAGACCCGAACTGGCCGGCGTGTTCGAGTCGGCCTACATCCTGCCCAGCGTGTTCAATACCGATCTGGACCGCGGCTTTTCAGTCATCGACTACCGGCTCAACGACCGCTACGCCACCGCCGAGGACCTGACCGCGCTGCGGCGGCTCGGCATCGACCTGAAACTCGACTTCATCCTCAACCACGCCTCGGTGCTGTCCCCGCAGTTCCAGGACCTGCTGGCCAAGGGCCGGCAGTCGGCGTACCAGGACTTCTTCATCGACTGGAACGCGTTCTGGGACGGGCACGGCCGGATGACCGACGACGGATACGTGCAACCGGACGCGGAACTCATCGACCACATGTTCTTTCGCAAACCGCAACTGCCGATCCTCATGGCGCGGTTCCCGGACGGCACCGAGCTCCCGTACTGGAACACCTTCTATCAGGAGGTGCGCTACCCCGTGGTGGATGCGCAGGACCTGATGCGCGACATCGGGTTGCAGTACACGGCGGCGCAGGTACTGGCCGAGCGGGTCAATGCCGCGGTGGCTGGCGGCGCGCGGCCGGGCGAGGCAGACTTCTCGGGGTTCGAGCCGCACCGCCGGGCCGTGGTGGACACGGTGGAGGCGCGGCGCACCTACCTGGGCCAGATGGACCTCAACGTGAAATCGCCACTGGTGTGGGACTTCTACCGGGACACGCTGGCGACGCTGGCAGGCTACGGCGCGGACGTCGTTCGGCTGGACGCATTCGCCTACGCCGCCAAGGAGCCGGGGGCCCGGAACTTCCTGAACGAACCGGCAACCTGGGAGTTGCTGGACCGGGTGAAGTCGCTCGCAGACCGGCACGGGGTGAAGCTGCTGCCTGAGGTGCACTCCCGGTACGAGGAGAAGACCCATGAGGCCATCGCCGACAGAGGCTTCATCACCTACGACTTCTTCTTGCCGGGGCTGCTGATCGACGCGCTCGAGCGGGCCGACGCATCGACGCTGAAGCGGTGGATCGGCGACATCCGTAGCAAGAACATCCGGACCGTCAACATGCTCGGTTGCCATGACGGCATCCCGCTACTGGACCTGAAGGGTCTGCTCAGCGACGCAAGGATCGACCGGTTGATCGGGGTGGTCAAGAGCCGCGGCGGGCATGTGAAAGATCTGCACGGCGCAACGTCGATCTACTACCAGGTCAACGCCACCTACTACAGCGCACTGGGCGAGGACGACGCGAAACTGCTTGCGGCCCGCGCCATCCAACTGTTCATGCCCGGTAAGCCGCAGATCTGGTACTTGGACCTGTTCGCCGGCCGCAACGACCACGCCGCAGTCGATGCGGCCGGGCCGGGCGGACACAAGGAGATCAACCGCACCAATCTGAGCCTGGAGCAGGTCGATGCGGCACTGCAACAGCCGGTGGTACGCCGCCAGCTGGAGCTACTGAGGTTCCGTAACACC
Organism: Micrococcales bacterium; assembly: GCA_002748415.1. GTDB lineage: Bacteria > Actinomycetota > Actinomycetes > Actinomycetales > CAWJMD01. The sequence goes on from PDSI01000176.1 coordinate 39,296, forward strand.
TTCGGCGCGTTCGGATTCGACGCCAGCCTGACGGTCGCCGATACCCCCGCCCACCAGCTGGAACTGACCTGGGCCAAGAACGACTACCGGGCCACCCTGCGAGCGGATCTGGCCACCACGTCGTTCACCGTCACGGCAACGGATACCGAAGGCAACACAGTCACCGTCTAACCCGGACCGCTGCGGAAACCAGCGCGCTCCTGACACTTCTACGGCCCTGCGATTCCTGCTACTGCTCCGACTCGTACGCGAAGCCAGCCGGCCAGGCGTCGCCTGCTGGCACGACCGGTACTGCCGGACTCGGACACCCTGTACCCGAAAGGCACCGTGTCGCCTCCCAGCACGACCGGTATTACCGGGCCGGGTGTTCTGGGGCCAGCATCCTCGTCGGTATCCCCCACCAACATTCCGCCCACACCGCCCACACCGACCCCTATGGCGCCGTTAGGCGACGTATGGCGCCGGCACGCCGCTACCCGACATACCCCAACAGCGCCACAGGGTCCGGAATAGCCGGTTCGACGTTTCTGCAGGCGCCGGGAATGACCGAACCGCGTACTCAACCCCAACGGGGCGGGCCCGCCCACCGGCCCAGCGCCGGAGTCCATACCGCCACCGGCACATCGGGGCCGAAAAAGGTGGCCGCGTACTGCGAGGCCCGATCGTCGGGGGATTGCTCTAAGCCCGCGTG
>PDSI01000207.1 GCA_002748415.1 Micrococcales bacterium
GTCGCCAGCGGAGCCCGGAGCTCGTGGGCCGCGGTGGCGAGGAACCGCTCGCGATGAGCGGCCGCGGACGCCGCCGGCGCCAAGGCGCGGTGGGCGAGAACCCACCCCGCCCCCACGAAGAGCACGGTGAGCCCGAGCCCGGTGACGACGATCGGCCACAACAGCGGCCCCCCGAACCGGGCCGGACGTGACTCTACGACGACTGCGGTGCCGGCGACGTCGTCGCCGTCGAACCAGGGCAGGGCAGCGGCGCGGTGCGCACCGTCGGCCCCTGTGACGTCGCGGATCGTCCCCGCCTCGGCCGCATCGGCCTCGGCAGCCGCCACGATGGCGGCCAGGGCGGGGTCGGCGGTCGTCGAACCCGTGGAGTCGAAGAGGATCTGCGGCGGGCCACCTGGGGTGCCGTCGCCGGGTACTGCGTTGGCGGTGACGACGACGCGACGGCCGGTGCCGGTGACGGCGTCGCCGGCCACGCCGTCGGCCTGGGGGTTCCCGTGGGCGTCCACGTAGACGAGGGCCGCGGCCCGTGAGGCCGCCCCGAGCAGGGCGCTGTCGGCGCGAGCCTGGGTGAGTTGGGCGTCGCGCAGGACGAGTAGCGCACTGGCGGTTCCGACTCCGAGCGCGACGACGAGCACGGTCGTCGTGAGGAGCCGTCGCCGCAGGGCTGCGACGACGTGCTGGTGCGGCTCGCCGCGACTGGTCACCGGGGCCGCTCCGCGGCCACGTACCCCGCCCCGCGGACCGTGTGCACGAGCGGCGGGTCGCCGAGCTTGCTGCGCAGCAACCGGATCCGGACATCGACGACGTTGGACGCCGGGTCGGCGAGGTGGTCCCAGCAGTGGTCGAGCAGCTCGGAGCGGGTGACGACCCGGCCGGTGTTGCGGACCAGGTGCTCCAGGATCGAGAACTCCTTGCTCGTGAGTACGATCTCGCGGCCTGCGCGGGTGGCCCGGACCGCTGCCGGGTCCACCTCGAGGTCGGCCAGCCGCAGCACCGGCGGGGCCGATGAGGGTGGGCGCCGGGCCAGGGCGCGCAGCCGCGCGAGCAGCTCTGGCATGGCGAACGGCTTCGTCAGGTAGTCGTCGGCGCCTGCGTCCAGTCCGTCGACGCGGTCGGCGACCCGGTCCCGCGCGGTGAGTACCAGCACGGGCGTGAAGTCGCCCCGCTCGCGCATCTGTCGAAGCAGGGCGAGTGAGTCGCCGTCCGGCAGAACGCGGTCGAACACGACGACATCGTAGGGGTCGACCCACACCCGCTCGTCGGCCTCGCGGAGCGTCCCGGCGACATCCACCGAGAAACTGCGGGGCCGCAGGGCGCCGGTGACGTGCCCGGCCAATCGTTCATCGTCCTCGACGAGGAGCACTCGCATGCGGTGCAGTCTCGCAGGACTGCGGATGTCTGCGGCCCGTTATCGAGGAGTCCACGTGCTCGAGGCGTCCTGCCCGGTCGTTCTCTGGTAGCGGACGAAGCCGGCCCGCTCGACGCCGTTCCACCCGAAGACCGCCTCGTGAGCCGGTGCCGGGCCACCGTAGTCGTTCTCGTCGAGCACGAGCCGGGCGTTGCGCGCGGCGGGCCCGGCCGGGCGGACCCGGGACAGGACGATGGGGTAATCCGCCGAGGTCGTGGTCACCTCGTTGTCGACGATCCGGGAATCGTGAACGTAGTACTGGAGCAGGATCTCCGGTGAACCGTCGCGCAGGGTGTTGTTGCCCCGGAAGGTGTTGGTGGTGACGGTGATGCCGAAGGCCTCGCCGCGGCTGCGGTCGTAGCCGCCGATGGCGAGCCCCACGTAGCGGCTGCGCGTCACGGTGTTTCCCGACACGGTGATGCCGTTAGTGCGCCCACGCGCCCATTCCGAGGCGATCTCGATGCCGATGTCGGCCCTGTCGATGGAGTTGTCGGCGATGACGGTGTCCTTGGCCCCGTCGGCGTAGATGCCGCCGGCACAGTTGCACCACTCGCCGTCCTCCCAGTAGGCCGGGTTGCCCTGGGAACGGACCCCGCGCACGACGTTGCCGGTGATCCGGCCGTTGCGGGCGCGGTTGACGTCGGTCCAGCGGGCCGCGCCGCCGATCGTCTCCTCGAAGCCGATGGCGTCGATGGCGATGTTGTTGACGTCGTGGATGTCGTTGTCACTCACCTCGAAGCCGTCGACGTTGCCGTTGACGACGACGGCCTCGCTCGCCCCGAGGACCAGGTGGTCGACCTCGTTCTCGCGGATGACGACTCCTGTCGTGGCCGCCGTGGCCGAGCGTCCGTAGACGGCGATGCCGTGGGCGTTCACCTCGAAGCTGCCGCGGGTGGGGTTGTCGTTGCCGAGGTGGTGGACGTGGTTGCCCTCGATGCGCAAGCCGCGGGTGGACCCCGTGGCATAGATGCCGACGGGTGTCGAGGCGATCGACGGGGTGCGGTAGCGGGTGACCGTCAGGCCCTCGATGGCGACGTCACGCCCGCCGCGGACCTCGACGACCCCGGTGGTGCCGGCCGGTGCCGGCGCCCCGGCGTGGTCGAGGACGGGTTCTTCGCCGGCAGCCGCCCGGATGGTCACGTCGCGCTGGCCGTCGATGATGATCCGCTGGCGCGGGTAGGTGCCGCCTCGCAGGGTGACCGTGCCGCCCTGGGGATCGAGCCGGTCGAGGGCCACCTGTGGCGTGCGCAACGGTGCCTCGCGGGTGCCCGGTGCATTGTCGCTGCCGTTCGGGGCCACCCAGACAGAGGCCGGGGTGGATGTCGCCGTGTCCGGTGGGACGTGCCCAACGCTGACGGCGTAGACGTTGCTGCCCACCAGCAGGGCGGCGGCCGCTGCGCCTGCTGCCAGCGAGGTGACGGCCCGCGTTCTCCACGGCATGGAGATCTCCCGAGGGTCGACGGACTGGTGTCACACCACGGTGGCAGAACGCCGATGACGCGACGATGACGCAGCGGCCCGGACCTGCCACTGCGCCTGGTGGTGGTGGATATTCCTGATCGGCTGGCACCGGCCGTGCCACGCTGTCCTCATGTGGAGCCAGAAACAGCAGCGTCGCCTCCGGGCCGAGGCTTGTGCGTGGCTGGCGGCGCGGACGCAGGACGGCTTGCACGCGTTGACGACAGAAGAGATCGGGGAGTTCACTTTCGACGGTGAACGGTTCGCACTGATGGACCGGCAACGCGGAATCCGCAAGCCAGCCTCTTTCGATTCCGCCC
>PDSI01000246.1 GCA_002748415.1 Micrococcales bacterium
TGCTCCAGGGTGGGCCGCAGCAGGGGCGACTCGTGCCGGTTCGCCGGGGCGACGACGCAGCCGATCGGGATCCCGAACGCGTCGGTCATGACGGAGCGTTTGGTGCCGAGCTTGCCTCTGTCGACCGGGGATCGGCCGGCTGCCTCGCCGCCGCAGGGGGCTTTGACGATGCACCCGTCGACGGTGATGTTGGTCAGGTCGAGCCCGACGACCTGGTCGTAGGCGGTCAGGCACAGCTGCTCGAGTCGGGCGAAGATCCCGGCGGTGATCCACTCATCGCGTCGGGTGCGGATCGTGGTGGCCGAGCACGTGCTGTCGGCGATCTTGGCGTAGGAGGCGCCGAGCACGAGGACCTGGACGAGCTTGTCGAACACGATCCGGTCGGGGATGCGTGGGTTGTGGCAGCCCAGCGGGTGGGTGTCGATGACCGGCGGGATCAGCGCTTGGAACTGGTCCCACAGGGGGTCAGTGATCCAAGATGGGACCGCGGGCACGGCGGATCCTGGGTAGCAGCGTTTTTCTCACAAATCACACTGGTAACAGCCCCCCGTGCCCGCTCCGCCGGACCGCCACGCCGTCACCTACCCGCGCGACCTCTTAGAACGCTCGACTGATACGGCGCTGACAGTCCTTCCGGTGCGGCCGAAAAGACCGCGCAGTCCCGCACGAGTGCTTCCTTGCCCGCACCTAGGAATCCTGGCCCGCCAGGACTCCTTCCGGTTGTCACAGCGGCATCAGTTCCGCGGCAGCGCTGCTGGGGGTAGTGCCGGGATCGCGCGCGGTGGTGGGTGAATCGACACGCTTTGGAACGTACGTCTAGCTGTGCGGCGCGAGGCCACGCCCGTCGCCCGGTTCGACGACACATCCCGGGAAGCAGTGTGAGAAACCACTGAGCCGCAACGGGAATGCATGCGGGTGAGCGCGTTGCCCAGGGTGATCTAGGCACTCTTGCCGGCGCGTCGCTGCGCAGTGGCGAGCACGTCGTCCAGCATGTCCGGGGTGAGTCTTCCGGTGAAGGTGTTCTGCTGGCTCACGTGATAGCAGCCGAGCAGATGCAGCACCCGTCCCGTGCCATCCACGAGCTCAACTGATGCCCCGTGGCCGAACCGGGGCCGAGGACGGGGGACCTGCCATCCGACTGCGGCCAGCGTCGACAGGAGTGTGTTCCAGGCAAAGCCGCCGAGTGCCACGACGACGCGTAGGGAAACCAACAGCTCGATCTCGCGGCGCAGGAATGGCGCGCAGGTATCGCGTTCCGCTGGGGCGGGCCGGTTCTGCGGCGGCGCACAGTGCACGGGTGCAGTCATGCGCACGCCGTGCAGCCTCATCCCGTCCGTCCGCGATACCGAAACCGGTTGTGAGGCAAGGCCAGCCCGGTGCAACAGGGCGAAGAGAAAGTCCCCGGACCGATCACCGGTGAACATGCGGCCCGCTTCTGCTGTCCCACGTGTTCGCGCCAGCTCATCAAGCGCGGGCATGCCTTGCATCCGGTCACCAGTGCATCGAGGGACGCAAGGTCTGTGGCCTGCCTGGCCTGCTCAGGGGTGCACGGGCCGGTGACAGTCATCCAGCCACCCACGCTGCGAGCAACAACGCGAAAAGGCATACCCGGGTGGTGATCACCGGGCGGTCCGAGTGAGATCCTATCGACGACCGCCCTACCTGCAGACCAA
>PDSI01000067.1 GCA_002748415.1 Micrococcales bacterium
GTCAGCCACCACGAGATCGCCCCGATGGCAACCGACCAGGGGATGGCGAGCGCGAAGACCCGGAAGGCCGTGGTCACCCGCAGGGTCCGGGTCCGGGCCATCAGCACCCAGGCGAGCAGAACCCAGGCGACACCGAACCAGACCCGCACCGCCCACGAGCCGGTAGGCCAGAACAGCAGGATCGCCAGCAAGTAGAACAAGGAGCCCCAGGTCGCCAGCCTCGACAGCCGCCGCAGGACCGGAGCCCACCGGGAGGCCGCGATTCGTCGCCGGGACCTCTCCGCCAGCAGCTCCCACCACTCGGCCGACTCGGGCAGCGCCGCGGCTGCGGCTTCGCAGCGGGTTGTCCCCCGTGCATCCATGTCGGCAGAAGCTACCCAGGGCTGGCCGGATTGCACCCTTCGCCCGCGGGGAGTCGGCAAGTTTGGGCCCACGGGCCCAGCCATACCGAACTCTCTAGGCCCAGCGAGTCGATCGAACACCGCCCTCCGAACGCTGCCCTCGAGCCGCTGCTCAAGCGCACCTCCCGGACATGGCCGGTTCCAAGGTGCTAGGTCACGACCCCCGATACGGTCGCCGGCCACGGACGGTTCGTGGCCATGATGAGTTCAGCTGGTCTTCAGGTCCTGGGCTCGCGGGCCCTTGATCTCGCTGAACGCGCGGTGCTTCACCAGCGCGCTCACCGCGCCCCAGAGCTCAACAGCCTCCACGCCTCGCGGGATCGCGGTGAGCACAGGGCCAAAGAAGCCACGTTCGCCGATGTGCAGGATCGGAGTTCCGGCATCGTCGCCCACCGGAGCCTGCGCCACAGCGGTGCGCCGTCGTAGATCGTCGTCCCAGCGGTCCTCATCCGCGGCCGCAGCAAGCCCTGCGGGCAGACCCAGAGCACACAGGGAACCCTCGATGATCTCGCCCTCGTCGCGCATACCCTCGACGTGGCGGTACCGGCCCATCTGCTCGTACAGGTCCGGCCACCGGTCTGAATGCGAGGACGCGCACAGGGCGGCCGCCACCCGCACCGGCCGCCACGCCTTGGCCAGCAATTCGCGGTATCTCTCGTCGGCTTCACGGCCCTCATTGACCGCCGACAGACTCATCAGCTCGACCGCCACCCGCACGCCGGCCCGGTGGGAGACCTCGGCCAGCCATTGCTGAGTGATCCAGGCAAACGGACAAACGGGATCGACGAAAACGGTCACTTCTTGGAAAGCGCCCGCCTCTTGCGGCGCTGTCTGACGCGTCATGGCGTGACGGTACCTGCGCAGCCGGCCCCCTGGGGCGGTAGCCATTCGGCACTGCCCCCACCCGCGCGACCAACGAGCCGTCCCCGCGGCACACGCGCAGACGGTCCAGCGGGCTGGGCGTCGCCTATCGGTAGCCCCGGAACAACTGGCCCGGGCGGTCCCGGGAACCCGCATCCCCCGCCAACATTCCACCCGCCCCACCCATATCGGCCGCTATGGCGCCGTTGCAGGACGTATGGCGCCGGCGCGCCGCTACCCGACGTGCCACAACAGCGCCATAGGTACCGCTATGCCCGGTCTGTCGGCTCTTTGCTGCCCGGAATGACCGGCCGGACACCACCGCCGCAGACGATACGGGACTACTGTGAAGTTCCCGTTTGCTGCCCGTAGTTCTGCAGCAGACCGGCGACCACGGCGATCTCCCGCTCAGGAAGAGTCTTCACCGGCAGCCCGGTGGCCATGGCGCGCAGCTGGATCTCGCACACGTACTCCAAGTACTCCAACAGCGACAACGCCTGCTTCAGGGTGCCGGCGGTGGTCACAGCGCCATGATTGGCCATCAACGCGCCGGTCCGGCCCCGGAGTGCCTCAGTGACAACCGTTGCCAACTGGTCGGTTCCGTACGTGGCATACGGGGCGACCCGGATCGGCCCGCCGAACATCGCGCTGTAGTAATGGCTGAGCGGCACCTCGTCGACCACCAGCCCGAGAGCGGTGGAAGCCGGTGCATGAGTGTGCGCGACGGCCTGGGCGGTGCTGGTGG
>PDSI01000005.1 GCA_002748415.1 Micrococcales bacterium
GAAGCAGACACCGTTACGGGTGAAGCGAGCGGCGAGCGACATCGGGACTCAGTTGACCGCTTGGCGCAAGCTGCAGAACCTGACCGCGAAGCAAGTGTCGGAGCGAGCGAATATCGGGCCGAGCACGCTCAGACGGCTTGAGCATGGTGACCCGGGGGTCACGTTGGAGACGTTGCTGTCCGTGCTCCGCGCTCTCGGCGCGCTGGACCGGATGGTCGATGCCCTCGACCCGTACACGACTGACCTCGGCCGCACGCGAGCGTCGACGGCCCTGCCGAAACGGATCCGACATTGACCGAGCTCGTCGTCCACGTCGAGATCGGCGGGACACCAGTTCGCGCCGGCATTGCCTACTTCACCATCCGTCGCGAGCGGGTCTCCACGACGTTCGTCTACGACTCCGACTACCTGTCGAACCCGCTCGGCTTCGATCTCGAGCCAGCGTTGCCTCGGCAGAGCGGCCAACAGTACCTCGATAAGATGCCGGGCAGCTTCCAGGACTGCTCACCGGACCGTTGGGGACGCAATCTCATCAACAAGCGGCATCGGGCCGAGGAACGAGCAGCCGGTTCACGCCGTCTGCCGGCGTTGACCGACGTGGATTACCTGGTCGGTGTCAGTGATGCCACCCGGCAGGGTGATCTTCGATTTACCCATGTCGCGGGCCGCGAATTCCTCGATCCAGCGAACGCTGTGCCAAAGCTCATCGCGCTGCCAAAGCTATTGAGCTCCGCTGAAAAGGTCACCAAGGACAGCGACGACATGGCGGCCGTCAAAGCACTACTCGAGGCAGGGTCGGGATCGCTCGGGGGCGCCCGGCCGAAGGCGTCGGCGCGAGGCGACGACGGGTCATTGCTGATCGCCAAGTTCCCGCAGCGCGACGACGAGTGGGACGTGATGGCGTGGGAGAAGTGGGCCCTCGACCTCGCCGAAGCCTCCGGTATCCAGACGCCGACGCGATGCCTGACCAACGTAGGCACCCGAAGAGTTTTGTTGCTGGGGCGGTTCGACCGGCGCGTCGACACATCCAGGGTCGGATACTTGAGCGCGATGACGTTGCTGAACCGTCAAGACGATGACGAGGGTGACTACCTCGACATCGCTGAGGCCATCCCCGAGGTCGGCGCGAACGTCAATCAGGACCTGCGTGAGCTATACCGCCGCATAGTGTTCAACGTCGCCATCCACGACACCGACGACCATCTGCGCAACCACGGTTTCCTGCGCGCACCCGGCGGTTGGCGGCTCAGTCCCGTCTTCGACGTGAACCCGAATCCGGAACTTGGCCACCCTCGGGTG
>PDSI01000033.1 GCA_002748415.1 Micrococcales bacterium
CGCCGCACCTTGGCGCTGTCCGGCGGGCAGCTCCAGCGCCTGGCACTGGCGGGTGCGTTGGCCGACGCGCCGTCGCTGCTGCTGCTGGACGAGCCCACGTCGATGCTGGACCCACCGTCGGCAGCCGAGATCCGTTCCACGGTCGAGGATGTGGTGACCCGGACCGGCTGCACCCTGTTCGTGGTGGAGCACCGCATGGCCGACTGGCTGGACCTGTTGGACTACGCCGTGTTGCTCGGGCCCGGGGGAGTTGTGCGAGCCGCCGGCGGACTGCACGGCGTCCTGCGCACCCACCGCGATCACATCCTCGCCAGCGGGACGTGGCTGCCCGGTGCGGCGCCACCCGTGCCGGTGGCCGTACCCGAAGGCGTGCTTGCCAGCGCGCCCACGCCACCCGGCACCGGCATCCTCGCCATGCGCGGCGCATCGGCGCGGCGCGGCGAAACCGTCATCGAGGGCGCCGATCTGGTCGTTCGGGCAGGCCAGGTCCAGGCGGTCTGCGGCCCCAGCGGGTCAGGCAAGACCACCACGTTGTCGCTTCTCATCGGGCTCGTGAAGCCGCACTCCGGAACGGTTTCCCCGGCGACCGCTCGCCTGCCGTCACCGGACCTGGCCAGGCTGGTGAGCTATGTTCCCCAACACCCGAGCATCGGGTTCATGGCAGCCACCGTCGGCGAAGAGGTTCGCACGGCCGCCCGACACGACGACGACCGTGATCGAGACGGTGCGGCCCGCGCCGAGCAGCTGCTGGACCATTTCGGGCTGAGTCATCTGGCCGGTGCTTCTCCGTACACGCTCTCCGGTGGCGAGCAACGGCGCCTCGCGCTGGCGACGGCTCTGATGGGCGGCACGGCGGTCCTCGCCCTGGATGAACCCACCATCGGCCAGGACCGGCACACCTGGGCGGCCGTGGCCGGAGCCCTGCGGTCCGCCGCGGAGGCCGGCAGCGCCGTGGTGGTGGCCACCCATGATCCCGACCTCGTCGCGTTCGCCGATGCCCGAATCACTCTCGACACTCCTTCAGCCACAACGGATCCGGCGCTCGAAACACCCATCCGGTGGTACCACCGCTGCCGCCCGCTGACCTTGTTGTCGGCCGCGCTCATCGTGGCCGCGGCCTCACTGCTGATCGCCACACCCGGCCAAGCAGCGTTGGCGGTAGCGATCGTGCTGGCCGCGTCGCCGCTGTACAGCCCGCCACCGCGGGTGGCGATGAGGCGTCTGCTCCCGGTCGCCGTCGCGCTGATCTCCGTGGGCTGGTCCAGTTGGCTGTTGGGCGGGCACGATCCGGTCCGCGCCGCTGTGGCGATGGCGCGCATCGGTTGCATGGTGGCGCCCGGAGTGCTGCTGATGGCCCACATCCGCCCATCCCCGCTGGGGGACGACCTGGCCCAGCGGGCGCGGCTGCCCGCGCGCGCGGCGGTGGCCGCCACGGTGGCCCTGCATCGTCTGGATCAGCTACAGGACCTACTCCACCAACTGACCCACACCCGCCGGTTGCGCGGACGACAGCCCCGCTCGTGGGATCTGGTGGGCAAGATGCGGTGGGCCGCCGGAATCACCTTCTCGTTGCTGGTGGAATCGTTGCGGTCGGCCACCACGATGGCGGTAGCCATGGACGCGAGGGGGTTCGCCCGGGCGGGGAAACGCAGCTGGGCGCAACCATCACCGTGGCGCGGGTTGGACAGCTTCGTCCTCGCGGCCGCAGCCGGGTATGCCGTGCTGGTCGGGGTCCTGCGCTGGGCGTGACGGACAGCTCCAGCGCACCGTGTGGTTCCCTGGCATGTCGCGCCCGATTCTCGGCTGCCCAGGATGCGACGCGGGCTACGCGCAGACGCCAGCCGTATCGGGGCACGCCGAGCACGCCGCCGACCCGCCCGGCAACCGGTGCCGGTGCGTGGCGACCCATCGATACGCGACGGCGGACAGCGCCCGTACCCCGGGAAGCAGCAGCAGCGCTCCACCAGGCCGGGCCCACCATCGCCCAGCCAACAGCAGACGCGCCACCGCGGCCGCGCCCGTCTCGATGCGTCCGTTCGCCTCGACCCACTGCAGCGCTTGCGCGCACTCCTGCGTGGTCAGGCCCAGCGCGGTGAGATCGGTCTGCTGGTAGGCCACGACACGGTACGCCTGCTCGCACGCGCGGAGCCGGCGTGCCAGCGACGCGAGCCGGGAGCACAATCCGCAGTCACCGTCGAACACCAGGGTCGGGGACATTTGACTCCTCCCTCCACCGCAGGCCCGGCACGGATTAGGCTGGACCCACATTGGCTTGACACAGCGATCCTAGGAAGGCAGGGCATGTCAACAAACGCCACTGGTACCGAAGAAACAGTTTCGGACTCGCAGGCGGCCGTGACGGTGCGCCGCACGGTCGCCCATCCGCTCGACAGCGTGTGGGGTGCACTGATGCAGCCGCACGGGGCGAGCGCACTGCTGGGCGAAGGAGGCGAACTCGGCAACAAAGGCGATGCCTGGAGGGCCGAAGACGGCACCTGTGGGGTCACCCGCAGCTTCCACCCGTTGCAGCAGATCAGGTTCTCCTGGCACGCCGAGGAGTCGGCGCCCGCCACCCTGGTGGACCTGCACATGCGGGCTGTCGACGACGACAGCACCGAACTGGAGATCGTGCACGACCACCTGCCGGCCGACGCGGACCGGGAGTGGCTGGCCAACCACTGGGCCGAGGCGCTGAACCGCATCGACGAGCACGCCCTCTGATCCGGCAGGGGCCCGGCCGGTCCGTCGGCGGCGGGTGACGCATCGAGTTCGGCTCGCCGGGTGAGCGGGTCGGCCGTACCCACGCGCAGCGAGCACGCGTTCCGACATTCTTATGCACATTGTTGGAACATTTGTGCTAAGGCGTCTACAGTTCCGGTATGCGCTACCAGGCGACGCTGTTCGGACCGAGCCGGCCCGCCGTGCCCGCGCTGCGGCCAGAGCGTACCCAGCTGGCTCGCGGTGCGTGGCTCGACATCGCTCACGGGTACCTCGCCGATGCCGACGAGGTGTTCGACGCGTTGGTCACCCACGTGCCGTGGCGGGCCGAGCGGCGGGTCATGTGGGACAGGGAAGTCGATGTACCGCGTCTGGTGTACACCTACGGCAGCGGCCAGCAGCTACCTCACCCGGCGCTGGCCGCGGCCCGCGACCAGCTGTCAGAGCACTACCGGGCCGAACTGGGGGAACCGTTCGTCACCGCCGGATGCTGCTTCTACCGGGACGGAAGGGACTCGGTGGCCTGGCACGGTGACACCTTCGGTCGGGGCAAGTCCGAGGACACCATGGTGGCTGTCGTGTCCGTGGGCGATCCGCGCCGGCTGGCGCTTCGACTACGCGGGGGCGGTGCGTCGATGTCGGTGACGATGGGGCACGGCGACCTGGTGGTCATGGGTGGGTCGTGTCAGCGCACATGGGAACATGCGGTGCCCAAGGTTGCCTCCGCCGGCCCGCGGATTTCGGTGCAGTTCCGCCCACGCGACGTGTTCTGAGCTGCACGCGCCCAGCGCAGGCTCAGACCAGCGGCAGGAAGACGGGCTGGCGCGGCGGGGGAGCGAGCACCCTAGCGCCGAAGTATTCCGCATCCGGCTCAGCCTCACCGGCTGCGACCATGGCCTGCCAGCGGGGTGGGTGGTAGGCACAGAACGGCTCCGCCTCCAGCGGGTCACCGGTCATGGCGTACGCCCGTGCCCGCGAGCCGCCGCAGACACCCCGGAAGTTGCACACGCCGCACTTGCCCTTCAGATTGCTGCGGTCCCGCAACGTCAGGAACAGTTCGGAGTTGCGGTAGACCTCCACGACGTCATCGGTGCGCACATTCCCCGCACTGATCGGCAGGAATCCGGACGGGAAGATCTCCCCGGTGTGACTGATGAACATGAAGCCGTCGCCGTCGGTGACGTTGCGAGCCCGGCCGATGCCGTCGGACTCGCTGTGGTGCCGGCCGGAGGTGAGTACGTCCGCCTGTAGTGGCCCGGCGCCCGCCACCACCGGCTTTCCGGCCCGCTCGGCCCGCTTGTGTTGCAGCACCACCCGCGAGTATTGCGGCGCCGCCGTTGCTTTGATGTCGAACGGTACGGTCTTGCTCAGCTGGTACAGCTGGTCGAAGACGGCTTCGAACTCCTCCGGGCTGGCCACGTCGCCCGGCCTGGCGCGCCCCATCGGAACCAGGAAGAACACCTCCCAGAACACGATGCCGGTCTGGGTCAGCAGGTGCGCCATCGACTCCATGTCGGCGATGTTGTCCTTACGCACCACCGTGTTGACCTGGGTGGACAGTCCCACATCCCGGGCCTCCCGCAAGATGCGCAACCCGTGCTCGAACGACCCGTCGACCTGCCGGAACGTGTCGTGCATGTCCGCGGCCGACCCGTCCAGGCTCACCGCCAGCCGGATCAGGCCGGCCTCCTTCAACTGGGTCATCAATTCCGCACTGCACAGCGGAGTGGTTGCCGGCGTGATCGCCATCCGCATTCCCAGGTCGGCCCCGTGCCGCACCAGCTCGACGATGTCCGGGCGCTTGAGCGCGTCACCGCCGCTGAACACGAAGATCACCCGGCCGAACTCGCGGATCCGGGTCAGCATGGCCTTCGCTTCCTCGGTATTCAGCTCGTTCGGGTTGCGCAGCGGCTGCGCTTCGGCGCGGCAGTGCTTGCAGGCCAGGGCGCAGGCCTGCGTGGTCTCCCAGATCACCACGAACGGGGCCTTGTCGAAGTCCATCGGTGGGGGGCCGCCGCTGCCGGCCGGACCGTGCCTGCGGGCTGCATGCGGGTGTCGGGTCGCGTGCGGATGAGTCATGGAGCCACGCTACGCCTGTGAGTCATAGGGCCACGCTACAGCCAGCGTGCGCGCGTGGCCGCAACAGACTGGCACGCTGCCGGGTATGCCTGCCGACCGCGGCTGTCTCCTGGATGCGGCATCGTCGGTTGGAGCCAGGCATACCCAAATTCCCACCGAATTCCGACTGGGTATCGCTGAATCCGCTCACGGGCTGTTTCCGGCACTTAACAGTGTGTGGATTTCATCCACATATCTTGCCGATCTCAAAACGGTAACGCTAGTGTGCCATGCGCCAAGCGGCGAAGGTACAGCCGCTCACTTCAACGGAGGGTTACTGCTGATGACCAATCGGTATCAGGCACGGCATCGCACAGCACGTAAGCGGGTCCAGGGGTTTACTTCGGTCCGTCCGGGACCCCGCACATCGTTGCTGACGATCACCGCCGCCAGCGCTCTGCTGGCGGGAAATCCCGCCCAGGCCTGCCATCGATCGGATCCCGGCCAGCAGTCCCCGGAGGCGCGCCGTCAGACGATGTCGGATCAGTGGCGGATGGAGCAGCAATCCGGTTCAGCTGCCGACACCGCACAGCACCAGGATGTCTCGACGGAGGAATCCGTCGACGACCAGGCCGAATCCGGCAATGGTGGTGAGCAGGTTCGCGGCGACCGGGACGGGCACCGCGGCCGGGACGGACGTGCAAGCGGGGCAGGGCACTCCCCAGGCCAACACAGCGACCAGGCAGTGGAGCGCGATACTGCCTCGCGTGGCGGGCAGCGAGCGAGCCAGGAAGAAGCTGCGGAGGAGTCGACGCGGACCGCCGATACCCAGGATCACCGGAATGAAGCTCGGCGCACCACCGGTGAAGAGCAGTCAGTAGCCGATGAATCGCAGAATGTGAACAATTCTCCGGGCTCGGGGCCGACATCCAGCGAGTCCATTTCGGGTGGTTCCAGGTCTGGTGAAGACACTCCGGTTTCGGAGGAAAACTCTGCGGAATCGGACTCGGATTCTTCGCGGTCACGCGTCGTCCGCCCACCCGAAGGGGAAAGCTCGCAGGTACCGCGGAATCGCTGCGGTGGCCGTACCCCGGTGCAGCCAGCTCCGCCCGCCGGTGAGCCCGGTGAAGACGGCCGACAGTCGCAACCGGCGCCCGGTCAGGACGAGCAGCCGGCCCCGCAGCCTCCGGCAGACCCAGCTACGCCCAAGCCGGCTCCGGTGCCGGTTCCTGAGCCGAACCCGGTGCCGGTTCCTGAGCCGAATCCGGTGCCGGTTCCTGAGCCGAACCCGGTGCCGGTTCCCGAGCCGAACCCGGTACCGGTTCCCGAGCCGAACCCGGTGCCGATTCCCGAACCGAATCCGGTGCCGGTTCCCGAGCCGAACCCGGTGCCGATTCCCGAACCGCCCCCGGAGCCCGATCCGAAGCAGTCCGGCGGCGCGGCTGAGGCGACTGCGGAGGAACAGGCCATTGCTCAGGCCGTCGTGGCTCAGCTCAACGCCGACCGCGCCAGCCAAGGCCTTCCCCCGCTGCGGCTCAGCAGCGAGTTGTCGGAATCGGCGCGTGCCCACAACAAGGCCATGACGGCGGATCGGCGGCTCAGCCACCAGGCCTCCGGCGAGGCCGACTTGTTCGGCCGGATCGGCGCATCCGGCTACCAGGCGAGCGGGGTTGCCGAGAACGTGGCCATGCATTCCCTCGCTTCGAAGGAATCCGCGCTGCAATTGCAACGCGCCATGTTCACCGAGACCCCACCCAACGACGGTCACCGCCGCAACATGCTGAATACCAGCTATCAGGATGTCGGCGTGGACGTGTTCATCAAGGACGGCACGCTGTGGATGACCCAGCACTTCGCCGCTCCCACGTCCTGACACACGGGCGCTGACGGGCACATCAGCGCCGGACCGTCGGCCAGCGGGCGGGCCTACCCCATCACTGGGGAAGGCCCGCCCGCTCCCACCTGCGGTACCTGCTGGGTTGGTCCGTACGGGGGAGGACATCTCTTGCGCGTCAGCAGGCCAAACCCGATGGGTCGCCGGTGCGTGTAGCGGCACCCCGGACAGGTCGATGCTCGGTGAGTGCGTTGGTTGATTCCACTGGCGATGAGCGTGTCGTGTCTTGCCTGGATGCTGGCCGTCCGATACTCCAGCAAGCGCTGGCCGGTTCTCGCTCCGGTGCTTGCGGCGTTGCTGCTCGGCATCACCGCCAACGAGGCGAGGTGGGCGCACTTCGAGGCCCGCTTGGCCGAGGCCGCGCGACCGATCCTCGGCGAGCGCGATTCCGGGTTCATCTGCGAACGGCTGACCAGAAATTTCTTCTCCAGCCAGGGGTACCCCGGCCACGTTCAGTTCACCGGCGACGGCGAACCGGTCGACAACGCCTTCTTGTCGATGAAGACGTGCGCGCGGATCAAAGACTGGCTGAACGACCCTGACGACGCCGAGGAGGGAGCATTTCTCGGCATCCACATCGCGGCCCACGAGGCCGAGCACCTTGCCGGGATCCGCACGGAGGCGGTGGCCGAGTGTTACGCCATCCAGCAGGGCGTGCAAATGCGGGTCCGGCTCGGCGCCGACCCGCAGACCGCGGTGGAGCAAGGCAACCGTTACTACGAGGACTACTACCCGCGGCTACGGGCCGACTACCGCAGCGACCAGTGTGTTCCCGGTGGACAGCTGGATCTGACGCCAGGAGACGGAGTGTGGCCTTAGGCCCCCAGCCGGTCCGTTACTGCGGATCGGGCGACCACTGGGGGTCCCGCCCGGTCCGGGCCAACAGGTGATCCTGGCGGGAGGCATCCGTGGCGACATCCACCGGTCGCGCACAGATTCCCGGGCTGTACACCGACTCGCCGAACCCCTCGAGGCCGGCCTGCGCCGCGTCCAGTTCCTCGTCGGCGAACTCCAGCGGCAAACCCCCGGCCCGGGCCAGGTCCCATGCGTGGATGATCAGGTCCCACCCATAGACGTCGACCATCGTCGCTCCCACGGTCGTCGGCCCGAACCAACTGTCGTACCGGGTTTCGGCGAACCCGTCGGGTCCCAGTGCCTGCGCGACGGCGTCGACGTGACGATGCCAGGCGCCCACCGGATCAGCCAGATCCGGCTCCGGGCCGGGGTTTGCCCCGTGTCCAGCGAGAAACTCCCGTTCGGTCGAGATCACGTGGTGCAGGACATCGCGTGCCGACCACCCGGCGCACGGCGACGGGGCGTCCCAATCCTGAATGGGCACAGCGTCGACCACCGCGCTGAATCGGTCGGCTCGCTGGCGAAAGAGTTCCGGTGTTGTTGTCATGGCCCAGAAGCTATGTCGCGTGCGCGGGCTGGTCTTGTGATAATCCGACAGGTGACGCAGCACCAACGGCTGGCCGGCCGCGATCCCAGCGGCGGAGCCCACCTGACTGGTCGCAGTCACCCGAGTCCACCGATTCCGCGCTACCCGGCATCGGCCGACCTCGCCGAGCTGGTGATGCACTACTGGGTTCCGGTCTGGAGTACTGATCGCCCACTGGTCCAACGCGTCCTGCAACACCCCAGTCCGCTACTCGTCGTCGCCAACAGCTACGCCCGCTTCTACGGTGTGGTCAAAGGCATGTCCACGGTTGTCCTGGAAGGCCAAGGGTGGGCGTTCGGGGTCATGCTCCGCCCGGCTGCCGGGCTGCTCCTGGGCCGGCCCATGACCGAGATCACCGACGGATACGTCGATCTCACCGAGTTGGCCAGCATCGACGGCCACGCTCTGACCGAGCTGGTTCGCACCGTCATGCAGCGCGCTCCGCATCACCCGCGCAACCACGACCAGGCCCGGGCAGCGGTCGAGCACGCACTGCGGCCATTCCTGCCCCTCGACCTGGACGGACACCGGGTCAACGCGGCGGTGGACGCGGTGCACGCCGACCCGGCACCGGCACGCGTGGCCGACCTCGCCGACCACGTAGGCCTCACCGAGCGAAGCTTGCAACGACTGCTGGAGCGACGGCTCGGACTGACTCCCAAATGGCTGCTCCAGCGGCGGCGGATTCACGATGCGGTGCTGCTGCTCAAGTCCGGTACGGTGCCGTTGGCCGATGTGGCGGCAGCTACCGGGTACGCCGATCAAGCCCATTTCAGCAACGACTTCCGGGCGGTCACCGGAATGACTGCAGGCGAGTACCGCGCGGATCAGCGGTAGTGGATCCGCAGTCACCGAGTCGGCGGGTGCGTCCGGCCGCGGCCAGCTAGACCGGACTGTTCGTGAGCCCGGCACGCTGCTGACACTTCTGAGCAAAGCCAGCAGCGGGCTGGACATCGCCTCTCGTAACGCCCGAACCGCGCAAAACCCCTCGCCGGGAATCCGCCCGCACCACCCACATCGGCCCCTATGGCGCCGTTAGGTGACGTATGGCGCCGGCGCGCCGCTACCCGACGTACCCCAACAGCGCCATAGGGTCCAACATGACCGGTTCGGTGTCCTCTCTGGCGCCCGCAATAGCCGGCTCACGCACCCTGAGGCCGGCGGACCAGGGTCGGCGGAGCGGGGCTGGCCAGCACCGCGCTTTCCGGCGGCTCGGTGGGTGCCCAGAACGGCCCTTCTTCATCGAAACGGGTAGGTGACGCCGAGACGGGGGCGTCATGACGACCCTTCTCGCCGATGAGTATTCGTCGCCGCGCAGGAAGCTCCTGACTGCGCGGGCTGTGGAACCCCGCGGTGTCGCGAATCGTGTGCCGACGAGGAAACGCCGG
>PDSI01000126.1 GCA_002748415.1 Micrococcales bacterium
CGACCGGTACCGGCCCTGAGGGCAACGACAGCACCGACGCGCTCGCCGGCCTGTTCGACGACGAAGAAGAGCCGGCGGCCGGTGGGCGATGGGGTTTGTGGCGAGTGCCGGCCAAGGCAGCCGCTGGCGCCGTGCTGGTCGCGGTGGCCGCGCTGCTGGGGCTGGCGATTCATCTGTTCACCGGTGCGCCGGACCGGGAACTCGTTGCGGCCCGGGAACACTCACCAGCTGCAGCGAACACTCCCGCCGCCGGTGGTGCAACCGACGACCGGCCCTTCGCGGCGCGTGGCACGGCGGCGACGGACACGGGCACGGGCACCACACCCGCCGGGTCACCGGGCGCGGGCACGATCGTCGTGCATGTGGCCGGGCAGGTGCACCACCCGGGAGTGGTCGAGATCGACGCTGGGGCCCGGGTCCGGGACGCCGTGCAAGCAGCCGGTGGCGCGACCGATTCCGCGGACCTGGACCGGGTGAATCTTGCCCGGCCCGTGACCGACGGCGAGCAGATCGTCATTCCGGCTCCAGGAGAGCAGCTTCCGGCCGCACCGACGGCACAGTCCACCGCAACCGGTTCCGGGGGCGGGCAGCCCTCCCCGGTCAACCTGAACACCGCCACCGCCGAGCAACTGACCGGCCTACCGGGCATCGGCCCGGTGCTGGCCCAGCGCATCACCGACTACCGGGACCAGCACGGGCCGTTCGCCAGTGTCGCTCAGCTGGAGGACGTCTCCGGTATCGGGCCGGCAATGATGACCCGGCTGCGGCCACTGGTGCAGGTGTGAGCGGCCATGCCGGGCAGGACGACCGAGGTGGAACCCAGCGATACCCCGAAGCCCGCCGGCGACTTCCGCCTCGTTCCCACGGCCGGGGTGGTGATGGCTTGCGCGGCGACCGGGGTCACCGTGGCGCCGGCCGCGGCTGTACTCGCCGGGCTGGCTCTGCTCGGTGTCGGTGCTCTGCTGGTGGCTCGTCGCTCGGTGTCCCGGCACGCGACGGTCGCGCTACCGGTGCTCGCGGCAGGCGTGACCCTCGCCGCGTGCGCGGTCAACGTCGCCATCGCCGACGCCGGTCAGCTGGGTGGATTCGCCACGGGCAACCGGCTGGTGGTCCTGGAGGGGAACGTCGTCAGCACGCCACGAGCACTGTCGACGGCGGGCCCGCCCCGGCATCTGCTACGGGTGAAGGCGCGATCGGTACACGTCATCGGCACCCCAACC
>PDSI01000125.1 GCA_002748415.1 Micrococcales bacterium
GTGGAACCCCGCGGTGTCGCGAATCGTGTGCCGACGAGGAAACGCCGGTACCGGCAGCCGGCCACATCTGCTGCCGGGCACCGGAATCAGTGCGGGGGCCGTCTTTCCACCGGCCCGTGAGGACAGCGACTAGGTGGTTGGTCGTACCTATCCCGGCATCCTCCGCCACGCCCCGCGTCAGGGTGAGCGGAATCAATCAGCTACGACGGTTCCGGCTCCTCATCGTCCTGCTCGCCGAGAATCTGGTCGATGCCTTTTACCCCGTGCAGCAACGCCGGGTCCAATGCTGCCCCCGTGCGCATGACGGTCAGACTGCCGGATGGTTCCAGGATCACCAGCCCGATCTGCGAGCGGTTCACGATGCCCTGCTGGCGCAGCATCGACCACAGGTGTGCCTCATTGACGCGGTGCGCCCGCAACTCGGTCAGCTGGACCTTGTCGCCTACCATCAGCACCACCGGCTGCCGGGTCAACCGCCGCGACCCCCGCTTGGGCAGGAAGCTGCGCCACCTGCCGAACACCGACTCCAGCACCACCAGCGTGCCCAACGCGATGAGAGTGCCGAGCAGCGTGGGGGACTCACCGAGAATCCCGCGCGCGGTGATGGCACCGATCAGTGTCAGCAAGGCGATGCCGAACGTCGACGCGCTGATGTTGATCCGCCGGCGCAGGAACTGCAACAGCAGCCCGAACACCAGATACAGGACGCAGGCCGAAACGAAGACGCTGACCGCGCCCACGGGTGAGACTCCCAGATGCATCCACAGCTCGTCCCCGTGCCGTCCCATGTCATGATGCTCTCGCATCCGTCGGCGGAGTGCACCCATCTGAAGCCGGGGCAGGACGACCGGCCGGCTTTGATGCGGGTGTGGCCAGAGAGCGCAGCTAGCTGAAGCGGGGCAGGACGTGGTCCTCGCGGTCCATTGCGCCGGGCGGGCGACACCCCATCACCCGTGATCGGGCGGCAGATCAGGTTTGTCCCGTTTTGTCCGTTCAGTGGTGGTTGCGATACCGCCATCGGCGTGGACCGGCGCAGACCGGCTTGCCCGAGGCGCCGCACCGACCGACATAGGCACTATGCACACCCGCACCTGCATCCGATGCCAACGCATCGCTGCGGTGTTCGCTCCTGCGTTGCTGGCCACCCTGGCGTGGGCGATGCAGGACGTCGGCCCGCTGCTGTTGCTGGCACCGGTGGCGGCCGCGCAGGTGGCCCTGTGGCGCCGGCGTCAGGCACTGGTCGGGGCCCTGACCGCATCTGCCGGCGCGTGCGGTGCCGTGCTCGCCGGATCGACCGGCAACGTGGTCTGGGCGGCCTTGGGCATCGCCGTGACGTTCGTGCTGGTCGAAGCCATCACGCTGGAGAGCGAACGGTTGCGGGTGCAGGCGCGGGAGGCTCAGGACCGGGCTGATGCCTCCAGCGTGGTTGACGTGCCCACCCGGTGCGTCAACCGCAAGGGATTGGCCTTGGTGGGTCCACCGATGCTGTATCAGGCCAGGCGCCGGGGGGACGCCGTGTATGCGGCCTCGGTGCGCATCGGGGGACTCACCGAGGCCGTCCGTGAACACGGCGACGAGGTCGAGATCGACCTGGTCACCGGGGTCGCCGACGCACTGCGCGCCAGTACCCGCGCGGCCGACGTCGTCGCCCGCACCGATCACGGCATCTTCCACGTCATCGGCCCGGGCCGCGGAATGACCGCCACCGAGCTGGAACGCCGGTGCCGGATGGCCATGCTGGAGCGCCGCCCGGTGGATCCGCAAACCTGGGCCGGCACCCTGTTCATCGGTGTGAGTGTGCTCGCGCCGTGGGAGGACGGCGACATGGACATCCTGCTGGCCCGGGCCGACAGGGATATGGATGCCAGGTCGAGTACTGGCCCGGACGACCACGAGATTCTCATTCCCTGACCCTGCCGGGAGACCCGCCGAACAGGTCGGCGAGTGGACTACGGTGCACGCTAGGATGGTCGCCGTGACGTCCCTGACCGGTCTGCTTACCTGGTCGCGTTGACCTGCCTGGTCAGCGCGACGAACCCCTCACGCGTGAGGGGTTTCGTCATGTCAGCCGTCCACGCACCCACGGCACGCAGCCGCCACCAGCCCGAGGATGACCGATGAGCACCGAGACCGATCGCTACGACGCCCACCAGATCGAGAAACGCTGGCTGGACGTGTGGGACGATCTCGCGCCGTTCCGTTCCGGAAACCCGAAGGACCCGCGGCCGAAGAAATACGTGCTGGACATGTTCCCGTACCCGTCCGGTGACCTGCACATGGGCCACGCCGAGGCCTACGCACTGGGCGACGTGGTGGCCCGGTACTGGATCCAGCGCGGCTACAACGTCATGCATCCCATCGGCTGGGACGCCTTCGGCCTACCGGCCGAGAACGCCGCCATCCAGCGCGGCCTGGACCCGCGCGGGTGGACCTACGACAACATCGCCCAGCAGCGATCGTCGATGCGCCGCTACGCCTGCTCCTTCGACTGGGACCGGGTGCTGGTCACCTGCGACCCGCAGTACTACCGGTGGAACCAGTGGATCTTCCTGCGGCTGTACGAAAAGGGGCTGGCCTACCGCAAGCCCAGCCAGGTCAACTGGTGTCCCAAGGACCAGACGGTGCTGGCCAACGAACAGGTCGTCGCCGGTTTGTGCGAACGCTGCGACACCCCGGTGGTGAAGAAGAAGCTGACCCAGTGGTTCTTCAAGGTCACCGAGTACGCGGACCGGCTGCTGGCGGACCTGGAGGACCTGGAAGGCAAGTGGCCGGACAAGGTCCTCACCATGCAGCGCAACTGGATCGGCCGCTCCACCGGCGCCGACGTCGTGTTCCGTATCGAAGGCCGCCAGGAGCCCGTCACCGTATACACCACCCGCCCGGACACCTTGTTCGGGGCCACGTTCATGGTGGTGGCCGCCGACTCCGACCTGGCTGCCGAACTGGCGGCCGACGCCGGCCCGCAGGTGCAGCAGGAGTTCCAGGCCTATCTGCAGCGGACCCGCGCCGCATCGGAAATCGAGCGGCTTTCCGCCGAGCGGCCGAAAACCGGTGTCAACCTGCACCGGTACGCGATCAACCCGGTCAATGGGCAGCGGCTGCCGATCTTCGTTTCCGACTATGTGCTGGCCGAGTACGGGCACGGCGCGATCATGGCCGTGCCGGCGCACGACCAGCGCGACCTGGATTTCGCTCGCGCGATGGACTTGCCGGTGGTCACGGTGCTGGACTGCCGCGACGAGCACGGCCAGCCGCTACCCGATCCGGCACAGTCGTTCGTGGCCACCACCGGCGACGGCACGATGATCAACTCCGGCCCGCTGGACGGGCTGGGCCAGGCGCAAGCCATCGACACGATCATCGGCATCCTGGCCGAGCAGGGCACCGCGACGGCCTCGACCAACTACCGGCTGCGGGACTGGCTGATCTCCCGGCAACGGTACTGGGGCACGCCGATTCCCATCATCCATTGCCCGGCGTGCGGCGAGGTCCCGGTACCCGAGGACCAGCTGCCGGTGAAACTGCCTGACGCGCAAGGGCTGGACCTCAAACCCAAGGGCCAGTCGCCGCTGGCGGCGGCCACCGACTGGGTTGCCGTGGACTGCCCCAACTGCGGGGGTGCGGCCAGCCGGGACACCGACACGATGGACACGTTCGTCGACTCCTCCTGGTACTTCCTGCGGTACTGCTCCCCGGACCGCGAGGACGTCGCCTTCGACGAGGAACAGGTGCGCACCTGGGCGCCGGTGGACCAGTACGTCGGCGGGGTCACGCACGCGATCCTGCACCTGCTGTACGCCCGGTTCTTCACCAAGGCGCTGCACGACATGGGCATGGTCGATTTCCGGGAGCCGTTCACCCGGCTGCTGAACCAGGGCATGGTCATCATGGACGGGTCGGCGATGAGCAAGTCTCGCGGCAACCTGGTCCGGCTGTCCGACGAGTTGGCCGAACACGGCGTGGACGCGGTCCGTTTGACGATGGCGTTCGCCGGCCCACCGGAAGACGACATCGACTGGGCCGATGTGTCCGTGGCCGGGTCGGCCCGGTTCCTGGCCCGCGCGTGGCGGCTGGGCGGCGACGTCATCAGTGCACCGGGGGCCGACGCCTCGACCGGTGACCAGGCGTTGCGTGGGCAGGTGCACCGGCTGATCGCCGATGCGGGTGAGCTGGTGGAGTCGTTCCGGTTCAACGTGGTGGTCGCCAGGGTGATGGAGCTGGTGAACATCACCCGCAAGGCCATCGACTCCGGGCCGGGAGGAGCCGACCCGGCGGTGCGGGAGGCCGCCGAGGCGGTGGCGGTGCTGTTGTCGCTGTTCGCCCCGTACACCGCTGAGGACCTGTGGGCGCGGCTGGGCCATGAACCGGGTGTCGCGTTGGCGGGTTGGCCGCTGGTCGAGGAATCGCTGCTGGTGCAGGAAGCGGTGACCTGCGTGGTGCAGGTAGCCGGGAAGGTACGGGCCCGGTTGTCGGTTCCGCCGTCCGTCGGCGAGGACGAGCTGCGCGAGCAGGCGTTGGCCGATCCGGCTGTTCAGCAGTCGCTGGACGGACGCGGCATCCGGAAAGTGATCGTTCGTGCCCCCAAGATCGTCAACATCGTCCCGGGCTGACCTGGGCGGTAGGTCTGGTCGAAACACTCGATGACCGAGTCACACCCGAAGGCTGGTGGCGTGCGCCGTCACCGGGTGGGTGTTGCGGTCTTCGTCGACCCGGCGGCCGGGATCCCGTTGCAGGTGGCCGCCGGGCAGGGCATCACGGTGTTGCCGTCGCTGAGCGCCGACAACGCCCTGCACAACGCTCGCGGATACGTGGAACACGCTGTGTCCCAAGGAGCGACCGAGATCGTCAGCGTGCACCCGTGGGCCATGCTCGAGCCCGGCTGCGAGGTGATGGGCCGGCTGGCCGAGGCGCTGGGCGACCGCGTGCCGGTGCATGTGGTGGACTCGGAGTCCCTGGGCATGGGAACCGGCTGGGTGGCGCTCGCCGCCGCGGGGGCGGCCGGCCAAGAGCTGTTCGGCGCACAGGTGCGTGACCTGGCGGTGCGGGTAGCCAAACGGACCAGTGTCGTGGTCGCGGCCGCCCAGGGCAGCAGGCTGCATCTGCTGTCACTGGCATCCGGGGGCGGCGGCTTTGGCGGCCTGTTGCCGGGCCGGCCGCTGTGCCGGTTGGCGCATGCCCAGGTGCGGGCGGCCGGGAAACTGCGTCGCACCGGGGCGGGGACCGATCGGCTGATCGAACTGGTGCAGGGGTGCGCCAGCCGCTGGGACGTGCACGTGACGGTGCAGCACGACGGTGAGCCCGACGCGGCCTACCAGTTGGCGGCGGACCTGGGATCCACCGGGATGGCGGTTCTGGGTGGGGTCGAGGTCGTACCGTTCGGCCCGCAGGCGGTGGCTTGGGCCGGTGCCGGGGCGCTGGGGGTGGCGATCAGCCCGGTCGACTGGCACGACT